>CAMAQU010000047.1 GCA_945860425.1 Sphingomonas paucimobilis | reverse complement strand
CTGGTCTGGAAGCGGGAGAGGTAGGGCAGGTCTGGCGTATCTGCGCCCATCATCATCCCCGCGCTCTCACACAGGTCAGACGCAAAGGAGCCCATATCCTGCATCGTCTTGGCTACCACCACCTTGGAGATGGACGATTCCGGCCCCGGTGTCCGGCCCGATGACAGGGCAGAGATGGTGCGCATCCGGGTCAAGGCAATGCCTTGATCCGCGATATAGGCATCGGCAATGCGCTGGCGAACGTGGCTCTGCTCAAGCGCATTGCCTTCGTCCAGATCAATGGCCTTCGCGAGCGCAATCATTTCCTTAACGCCCGGCGCGCTGGCGGGCTTTCCGCCCACGGCCACGCGTTCATGCATCAACGTCGTCAGCGACACTTTCCAGCCTTCGCCAACCGCGCCCAGACGGTGCGTTTCTTTGATGCGGACATCGGTGAAGAAGACTTCGTTAAACTCACTTCCGCCTGACATTTGCTTGATCGGGCGAACTTCGACACCCGGGGCCTTCATGTCGACGATGAACATGGTGAGGCCCTTATGCTTGGGCACGGTCGGGTCGGTGCGAGTCACAACAATGCCAAAGTCAGACAAATGTGCGCCAGACGTCCAGACCTTTTGGCCGTTGATCACCCACTCGTCGCCATCCCGCTCTGCACGGGTGCGGATGCCGGCAAGGTCAGAGCCTGCAGCGGGTTCGGAAAAGAGCTGACACCAGACTTCTTCACCCTGCATCGCCTTGGGCACATAACGTTGGGCAATATCGGGCGACAGGCCATGGGTGAAGACGGTGGGAATGCACATGCCAAGCCCGATGGCATAAAGCCCGGTTGGCGCATTATATTTGGCCTCTTCTTGGTTGAAGATGATCTGCTGCATCGCGCTGCCACCTTGGCCGCCTACGGCCTTGGGCCAAGTGATGCCAACATACCCAGCTTCAAACTTACGAGCCTGCCAGCGCTTGGCTGCCGTCACCGATTCCGCGCGGCTTCCGGCATCGCCTTCGGGCAGTGCGTCCTTATTGGCTTCAAGCCAGGCTTTCACCTGTGCACGGTAGGCGGCTTCTTCGGGTGTATCTTCGAAATCCATGATCCGTCTTCCTTTTGCGTTTAACCGGCCATCATTGTGTTGCGTTGCTCAAGCGAGCGCACCAACACATCGGCCCAATGTGATTTTGCCCCCAGCGCCAGCGTCAAAAGCCGGGCGCGGCGATAGTAAAATTGGCAGTCGCTTTCCCACGTAAAGCCAATGCCGCCATGCAGCTGGACATTTTCTTCCGCTGCAAATTGGAAGGCATCCATCGCGGCCAGCCGTGCGCCAGCTGCTGCCTGCACCAGTTCGGGCGCATCGGTCAGCAAGGCCCAAGCGCCATAATAGGCATGGCTGCGCGCCAGCTGATTCTTGATATACATATCCGCCAGCCGGTGCTTGACCGCCTGATATCCCGCAATCTTGCGGCCAAAGGCCACGCGATCCTTGGAATAGGTAAGCGCCATGTCCATGGCGGCATCCGCCCCGCCCAGCCCTTCAAAGGCGAGCAGGATGGCGGCCGATTGCAGGAATTTTTCCAAGGCGGCGCGCCCACCGCTCAGCGGCGTGACGGGCGCGTCCTTCAATGTCACCCGCGCAGAACGGCGGACGAGATCAATGGTTTCAACTGCCTCAATCGTAACACCCGGAGCCTTGGTTTCGAGCAGATAGAGGCCATCCTGACCCGACAGGATGATGATGTCTGCGGCCAGCGCATCTTGCACGGGCAGCTTCACGCCATTGGCTTTGCCGTCTTTGATGTTCAAGCGCGAGGAAACGCCCGGAGCGCCAGTGCCTTCGGCCAACGCCACCGCGCCAATGGCCGATCCATCGGCCAATTTGGGCAGCCAAGCCGATTGTTGCGCATCGGTTCCAGCCGCGATCAAGGCTTCGGTTGCGAGTAGAACGGACGAGGTGAAGGGCACAGGAGAGACAACACGGCCGACTTCTTCCGCCAGAACGCACAGTTCGAGCATCGATAGGCCAAGCCCGCCATGCTCCTCTGGAATACGCAGCGCCGTCCAGCCTAGGCCGACAATCTCGGCCCAAAGTGTGGCGTCATGGCTGGCCCCGGACTCCATCACGGCCCGCGCCTTTTCGCGGCCTGACCGCTCTTCGAGGAAGCGTCGTGCCTGATCGCGCAGAGCTTCTGCTTCTTCTGAGAATTGGAAATTCATGGCGTCTCTCTCCATTCAAAATCTTGCCCCAGAAATAGGCTTGCATCGGGGCTGTCAATTGACTTTTTGCGTGTAGTGGCGTGTTTTAGCCGCTTGACGCTACGGCGCAGAGGCCCTCTTGCGCAGCGGAATGCGGCCGGGGGCAATAATCTGGGGCTATCCGAAAGGCGCAGAACCCAAAAGGCTGCACGCCGACGTCACATCTTTCGGGCGTACAGCCAGACGCGCAGCGTGCTCGCCAGATTGGCGGGAACGGCCGACGCGATTCGGTCGGCATCGATCCGGGCGATAAGGGCATTCACCGGAATGCCCTCCTCTGCCGCGGCATCGCGCAGGGCATCCCAGAATATCGGCTCAAGGCTGATGGATGTTTCATGGCCGGCAATGGTGACCGACCGTTTGATGGGGCCTTGCGTGATGTTCAATCGATCATCCTCAATACATATGCTGTCCACCGTTGAGCGACAGAGTCGATCCGGTAATGAAGCCTGCATCTTCGGCGCATAAAAAGCCAACGCCGCGCGCAATTTCTTCAGCATGGCCAAGGCGGCCGACCGGGACTTTGGCCACAATTTTGGCCAAGACATCCTCGGGGACGGCCGCGACCATATCTGTATCAATATAGCCCGGCGCAAGGGCATTAACGGTCACGCCAAATTTTGCGCCTTCCTGAGCCAAGGCCTTAGTAAAGCCGTGAATGCCAGATTTTGCGGCGGCATAATTCACCTGCCCATATTGCCCGCCCTGTCCATTGATAGAACCGATATTGACGATGCGGCCCCAGCCGCGATCACGCATGCCCGCAAAAGTGGCTTTCGCCATGTTGAAGCAGCCGCCCAGATTGACGCGCATCACCTCGTCCCACATCTCATAGGTCATTTTGAGCAGCGTTCCATCGCGCGTGATTCCGGCATTATTGACCAGCACATCCACCGGGCCGACCTCCTGCTCCACGCGGGCGCAGCCCTCTTGGCAGGCGGCAAAGTCACCCACATCCCATTGAAAGGCGCGTATGCCTGTTTCCGCCTCGAACGCCTGCGCCTTTTGCGCATTGCCCGCATAATTGGCGACAACGGTCATGCCCATGGCGTGCAGCTCTCGGCTGATGGCAGCGCCAATGCCGCGCGTTCCGCCTGTAACGATCGCAACTCTTTTCATCGCATATCCTTTCACCGACCAAGATCGGGTCAAAGGCTATTGCTGGGGAAGCCAGCCTGCAAGTTCACGTAAGAGTAAGCTGGTTAGCATTTTTGTGCCGGGCGCACTTGTGTTCAGGCAAGGCAGATACGCAAAATTTTCGCCACCGGCCTCAACAAAGCTCTCCTTTCCGCGGATGGCGACTTCTTCGAGCGTTTCAAGATTATCGGCGGAAAAGCCGGGTGCAATAACCGCAATGTTCTTAATATTCCGACCCGGCAGAGACTCCAGCATCGCATCGGTTGCGGGTTCCAGCCATTTGGCACGGCCCAGCTTGGATTGGAACGAAACCAGCACCTCACGCCCCAAGGCTTCCGACAAGAGCCGGGCCGTTTTGCGGCAATGGCAATGATAGGGATCCCCCTTCATCAAAGTCCGTTCGGGCATGGAGTGAAAGCTCGCCAGAATTGCGTCCGGCTTGAAGGGCAGGTCCTTCAATCCCTGTTCCACCGACGCCTTGAGTGCGTCGATATAGGCAGAATCGTCATGATAAGCAGGCAGAGTGCGGATGGCCGGTTGCCAGCGCATCTTGCCTAGCACGCGGGCAACCTCATCAAATCCTGTCCCGGTCGTCGCACTGCTATATTGCGGATAGAGCGGGGCGATGAGAATGCGGTCGCACCCGGCCGCCTTCATCGCCTCCAGCCGATCACCGATAGAAGGACTGCCATAGCGCATCGCCCAATCGACCATCACCGTTTCGCCCAAGACCTTTTGCATCGTCTCGGCCTGCGTCCGCGTCACAACGGCAAGGGGGGAGCCTTGGTTGGTCCAGATCTGCGCATAGGCATGAGCCGATTTGGCCGGGCGGGTCGTCAGCACAAATAGGCGCAAAATCGGCTGCCAGATGATCGGGGGAATCTCCACCACCCGCCGGTCCGACAAAAACTGCTTCAGATAGCGGCGAACCGGGCCGGTTTCGGGCGCGTCCGGCGTGCCAAGGTTCATCAACAACACGCCGATCCGGCGGGGGGCGATAGGAGGGTGATTTGAAGGTATGTGCATCATGGTTGCTTAGCGCCCTAACCCACCCGGGGCCACCTGTCCAAAGGGCGCTGTCCTCGCCCCTTGGACATTTGGTTAGCGTGTTCTGCCTGCCAGCAATTTTTTGTTCATGGCGTTGACCTGCTGCATCGCGGCGAACACCGACATGCCAAGGTCCGTCTTGCCCGTATGGCCCAGCGCGTAGAGTTGCGCATAATACCAGAATTGCACACCAAATCCGGCCAGCGCGCGCACCGTCTTGAATGTCTCCATCCAGCGCAGCCAGCCGGGTAGAAGGTGAAGCTGACGCTCAAAGCGGGGGATGTCCTCAGCACCCGCCAAAAGCTGAAGACAGGCATCGGGCGCGCCGCAGAGCGGCCGCCCTATGCCGATCAAATCGGCGGCGCCGTTTGAAAGCGCATGCTCCATGGCGGCTCGGCTGCGAAATCCGCCTGTGACCATGAGCGGCATGGTTTTGATTTCGGCCTTCATGGCTTTTGCAAAATCGACGAAATAGGCCTCACGCGCGGCGGTGGAGGGGGCGACATTCTGCGTCTCGACCGATTCCATCCCCTCAAGATCCATCATGCGCGGCTGCTCATAGGACCCGCCCGAAATTTCGAGCAGATCAACGCCTGCGGCTTCCAGCCAACGGGCAACGGTCAGGCTGTCTTCAAAGTCAAAGCCACCTTTTTGGAAGTCAGCCGAATTGAGCTTCACTGAAACCGGAAACTCAGGGCCAACCGCCGCGCGCACGGCTTTGACCGCTTCCATCAAAAAGCGGGCCCGATTTTCAAGGCTGCCGCCCCAGATATCCGTGCGCTGGTTGGCGCGCGGGTTGAGGAATTGAGAGATGAGATAGCCATGGGCAGCGTGAATTTGCACGCCGGTAAAGCCCGCTTCCTTTGCTGCGGCGGCAGCAATGGCAAAGCGTTGGATCAAGTCTTTAATCTCGCCGTCTGTCAAGGGAATGGGCATGCCAAATTGCCCGCCGGGCAGCCCCAAGGGCACAGCAGACGGGGCCTTGGGCGTTTTATTGACAATGGCTTGCGTTTGCCGACCGGCATGGCTGATCTGCATCCACAGATGATTGCCAGCGACAGTTCCGGCCTTCGCCCAAGATGCGAGCGCCGCCTTCATTTCAGCAGAGGGTGGACGATCAATAATGACGTTGCCCGGCCGCTCCAGATGGTCCCGGTCAATGATGACATTGCCCGTCAGGTGCATGCCCGCCCCGCCTTCAGACCAGCAGCGATAGAGCCGATCCAAAGCCGGGGTTGGCACACCATTGGCGGTCGCCAACCCTTCGGTCATCGCCCCCTTTGCCAATCGGTTGGGCAAAGTGGCACCACAGGGCAGGCGGAGCAGCTCGGCAATCCTCATGCAGCAGACGCCTCTTCCCAAACCGCGCGATATTTTTTGCGCAGCGAGACCTTGTCGATTTTCTCCGTGCCAAGGCGCGGGAGATTGTTGGGCTCAAACCAGATTTTGGCCGGGATTTTGAAGGCGGCAATCCGGTCCTTCAAAAAGGCAATCAGCCCGGCTTCGTCCAACGTTTGTCCGGGATGGCAATAAACGACAGCGCCCGGCAATTCACCCAAGCGTTCATCCGGCAAGCCAAAGACGCAGGCTTCGGCAATGGCGGGATGTTCGTAAAGTGCGGCTTCGACTTCTTGGCAGCTGATATTCTCGCCACCACGGATGATGATGTCCTTCTTGCGATCGACGATGAACAGATAGCCGTCCTCGTCAAAATAGCCGACATCGCCGGTACGGAAATATCCGTCGTCGGTCATGCACTCTGCCGTTGCATCTGGCCGGTTCCAATAGCCGGAAAAGAGCGCGACGGAACGGATGGAGACTTCGCCCCGCTGGCCCTGCGGCACGGGCTTTCCAGCATCATCCAAGATCGCCATGTCGACCAAGGGCTTGGAGGGCAGACCCGTTGAATTGGGTTTTTCCAGATAATTGGTTGAGAAATTGCCCGCCCCAATGCCGTTGGTTTCGGTGAGGCCATAGCCAAGTGCGGGTGGCGCTGTTGGAAATTCATCGGCAATGCGCTTCACATGTTCCACCGGGCGCGGCGCACCGCCCCCGGCCAGACCCTGAAGCGTCGACAGATCATATTTGTGCCGATCGGGATGCGACATCAACTCAAAGCTCATCAACGGCACGCCAGTGAAGTTGGTGATCTTTTCTTTCTGGATCAACTCCATCGCGGTCACGACATTCCACTTGGGCATCATTACAATTTTGCGACCAATCGCAAAGCTGACGAGCATCACCGGGACTTCGCCCGTGACGTGGAATAGGGGAACGGTCAAAAGCGTGGCGTGCTGCGGCCGATCCGCAGAGATTGTTCCGTCCTCTGTTGCCAATTGCAGCATCACCAAGGCCTGAACAATATAGTTGAACGTGCCCTGCACCACGGCCCGGTGCGTCGAAAACGCACCCTTCGACTGGCCCGTTGATCCGGATGTGAACAAAATGGTCGCCAGATCGTCACCCGTTAACTCCGGCAGAGCCACGTCCGAAAGGTCGGCCGTTCCCCATATCGGGGCGAGTGCCTGTTCCAAGGGAGCGGCCACATCGAGCGCGACAATCCGGGAAGCGCCTGCATAACCGACTTCGCTCAGGCGGTCTGCGCGGGGCTGATCCGCCAGCACCAAAGTTGCGCCCACATCGTCAATACCGGCGGCCAGTTCAGCACCCTGCCACCAGCCATTGAGCAGCGTGGCACATCCGCCCGCCATCAAGACGCCCATATAGAGGATGATCCAGGACGGCGCATTGCGCATGGCAATGCCAATCCGGTCCCCGCGCTGGACATTGTGCAGCTTAACCAACGCCTTGGCGACGCGGTCTGCCGCGGCATAGGTCTGTTTGAAGCAGAGGCGTTGATCGCCATCCACGATAAACTCTGTGTCGCCATGTTGGGCACAGAAATAGGCAAAATAATGCGACATAGCGGGCGGAGCCACCGCGACCATCGGCAAATCGACCCCAAAAGCATGATGGGCCGTCAGCGCCATCGGCGCGCCGGTGGCCGTTAGCATTTCCGTGGCCTTTGCTAAGCGCAGGTCCAATTCAGAAGGCATCAGAATCTCTCCCTTTATGTTCTTCTCTCCTCCCCCTATGTAGGGCCAAATTCTGAGGGGAAAAGCCTTGATCCTTACAAGTTTCATTGACGCTACGTCCGCTGTGCGGTGGGAGAGCCTTGGCCTTGATCCCGTCGCCCTTGATCTGGGCTTTTTCAAGGTCAGATGGTATAGCCTTGCCTATATTACGGGCATTCTTGTCGGCTGGTGGTATCTGACCAAATTGGTCACACGCACCGGCGCACCGATGACCAAGGCGCAGGTGGAAGATCTGGTCATCTATGCAACGCTTGGCATCATCTTAGGTGGCCGCTTTGGCTATATTCTCTTTTACCGACCAGAGATGCTTGGGCAGCCTCTGAGTATGCTCAAATTATGGGAAGGCGGGATGAGCTTTCACGGCGGGGTGATTGGCGTCATTCTGGGCGTGCTCTGGTTTGCGCGGTCGCAAAAGGTCAATTGGCTGCGGACGCTTGATTATCTTGTGGTCGTTTATCCCATTGGGCATTTCCTGGGCCGCCTCGCCAATTTTGTGAATGGCGAATTATGGGGCCGGGAAACAATGGTCGCTTGGGGCATGATCTTTCCGGGTGGCGGAGATGTGGTGCGCCACCCCAGCCAGCTTTATCAGGCTGGGCTGGAAGGCCTGGCGCTCGGGCTCATTCTTTCTGTGCTGTTCTGGAAGTCCGATGCCCGCCTCAAGCCGGGGGCGCTCGCCGGACATTTTGTCTTTTGGATGGGCGGTTTCCGCTTTGTCGCCGAAACCGTGCGAGAGCCGGATGTGGGCGTTCATGGGCTGCTGGGCATGACCATGGGGCAGACTTTATGTGTCCCGATGGTCCTGATTGGTCTTTATCTTATTCTGACGGCTCAAGGGCGTCGTGACCGGGCAGATGCCAGTGACGGACACACCAGCATCGCCTGAACCTCTGCTGCCGGAACGGCTGGCGCGGGCGATTACGCTGGGCGGGCCAATTCCGGTGGCGCAGTTCATGGCTGCGGCAAACGCCCATTATTATGCCACGCGTGACCCCTTGGGCGCAGCGGGGGATTTTGTCACCGCGCCTGAGATCAGCCAGATGTTTGGGGAGTTAATTGGCCTGTGGCTGGCGGATCTTTGGGATCGGGCTGGGCGTCCCACGACCCATTATGTCGAACTCGGGCCGGGTCGCGGGACGCTTGCTCAGGATGCGCTGCGGGCGATGGCGAAGGCCGGGCTGACGCCGGATGTTCATTTTGTCGAGACCAGCCCGGTGTTGCGGGCCTCACAGGCGACCGCCGTGCCGGGTGCGATCTGGCATGATGATGTTACCACCCTGCCCGAGGACGCGCCCCTCCTCATAATGGCCAATGAATTTTTTGATGCGCTTCCCGTTTATCAGCTCGTGCGCCGGGCGGCGCATTGGCATGAACGGCGCGTCGCCTGTCAGGACACGATGTTCCTGCCAATTGCCGGAAAGCCTGTGCCAGATGATCTGGTGCCAGAGGCGCTAAGGGATGCCGTCCCGGGAAGCATCGTTGAAAGCTGCCCGGCGGGCGTTGCGATAGTCCGGGCCTTGTCCAAGCGGCTGGCAACGCAGGGCGGGGCCGCCCTGATCATCGATTATGGCTATGATGGCCCAGCCCTTGGCGAGACGCTTCAAGCGGTCAAAGACCATGGCTTTGCCAATCCCTTTGACGCACCGGGCGCGCATGACCTGACGGCGCATGTTGATTTTGCAACTTTGGGCGGCATGGCCGAATTGTCCGGGGCCAAGGTGCATGGTCCGGTGGGGCAGGGCGATTTTCTGGGCCTTTTGGGAATTGCAGACCGCGCCGCATCGCTTGCCCGCGCGCATCCGGATCGCGGCCCGGATTTGGCCGAGGCACATCACAGGCTCACCCATCCGTCTGAAATGGGGGCTTTGTTTCGGGCGCTGGCGCTGACAGGCGCGGGCTGGCCTGATCCCGCAGCCTTCGGCTAAGGCCCAATCATGAATGACGTAAACATATATCGTGCAGCGACACTGGATGGCGTTGCACATGGTTTTTTGGGGCGATGTGGTGGCGTGTCAATGGGGGTGCATGCCGGGCTGAATGTGGGCGTCGGGTCAGAGGATGATCCAGATGCTGTGCTCGAAAACCGCCGGCGGGCAACAGAGGCGGTTCTGCCCGGCGCGTCGCTTGTGACGGTGTTTCAGGTGCACTCGCCAGATGTGGTGCGCGTCGATGCACCCATCGCCCTTGCCGATCGTCCCTCTGCCGATGCGATGGTGACCAACAGGCCGGGCCTTCTGCTCGGCATTTTAACGGCGGATTGCGCGCCGGTGCTTTTGGCGGATGTGAAAGCGGGCGTGGTCGGTGCGGCCCATGCGGGGTGGAAGGGCGCTTTTGCGGGCGTGACGGATCGCACGATTGAGGCCATGGTTGCGCTGGGTGCCGAGCCGGGGCGGATTGTGGCGGCGATTGGCCCGTGCATTGCG
>CAMAQU010000046.1 GCA_945860425.1 Sphingomonas paucimobilis | reverse complement strand
CTTTGAGCAGGTAATGCCGGACCGCCTGCCCATTGTGTCTGACACAGGGGTTCAGGCC
Organism: Sphingomonas paucimobilis; assembly: GCA_945860425.1. Taxonomy (GTDB): domain Bacteria; phylum Pseudomonadota; class Alphaproteobacteria; order Sphingomonadales; family Sphingomonadaceae; genus Aquisediminimonas; species Aquisediminimonas paucimobilis_A. The sequence goes on along the minus strand of CAMAQU010000046.1, from coordinate 10,151 downwards.
CGCGTGATCATGGGCAATCTCTGGGGGCAGACGGCCGCTACCACCTGCCATGCGCCCACCATCTATGCCGATATTATGCTGGAGGCAGGCGGCAGCATTCCCATTGATGCCGAAGCCGATGAACGCGCGGTGATGCTGGTGGGTGGGTCTGCCGACATATCAGGCGAAGAGATGGAGTTGTATGCCCTTTATGTGCTGCGCCCCGGCCATGCGGCAACATTGCTGTCCAATAGCGGCGGACGGGTGATGCTGATGGGCGGGCAAGATTTCCCCACCGCGCGGCGCGTCTGGTGGAACTTCGTTTCCTCGCGTCAAAGCCGGATTGATCAGGCCGTGATGGACTGGACAGAAGGGCGCTTCCCCATGGTTGAGAATGACCCGGAATTCATCCCCCTGCCGCAAACGCCGCTCACCAACAGCGACCCGATTTGAAAATGAGCCAGACGCAGCGCATGCGCCTGTCCACCGGGGTGGAGTTGGACGTCTGGACAGCAGGAGACCGGGCCAACCCGCCCATTATCTTCCTCCATGGATTTCCCGATTCACACCGGACATGGCGGCACCAAATGGCCGGGCTATCGGACCGCTATTTCTGCATCGCGCCCGACCAAAGGGGCTATGCCCGGTCGGACAAGCCGCAGGGGATTGCCGCCTATAAAGTGCCCGTTCTTGTGGCCGACGTGCTGGCACTGGCCGACGGCTTTGGCGCTCGGCAGTTTACTCTGGTCGGTCATGATTGGGGCGGGGCCGTTGCTTGGGCGACGGCGCTTAAGGCGCAAGACCGTGTCACCCGGCTGATCCAATGCAATGCGGCCCATCCCTATGTGTTTCAAAAGACGCTGATTTTCGATGCGGATCAGCGCGCGGCCTCACAATATATCTCAGAATTTCGGGATCGTGACATTGAAGGCGAGGTTGCGGCCAAGGGCATGGACTGGTTTTTTGAAGACCATTTCGCCAAAATCAGAACGACAGAAATGACCACAGAAGACCGCGCGGCCTATTTGGATGAATGGTCGCAACCCGGCGCGTTGACGGGCATGCTCAATTGGTATCGCGCCTCCCCCATGGCGGTGCCGGCACCTGACGCTCCGGCGGAAATGACGCCCTTTCTGGACGCGCCTTTCCCAAAGCTGACCATGCCCGTGCTCGTCATTTGGGGCCTGCGCGATGAGGCGCTCCTACCCTGTCAGCTTGACGGGTTAGAGGGCCATATCGACCGGCTGGATATTGTGCGGGTGCCCGATGCCGGGCATTTCATCCCTTGGGAAAAGCCAGAGGCGGTCACCGACGCAATGCGGGATTGGCTGGCCGTCACGCCCGTCTGAGACCGATTAAGCAGCGCCCGCCAGCCAGTTCACCTGTGCGCCATGGGGGTGCACCATCGCCAATGTTTCGGTAACACCCGTGCCCGGCCAGCAGCGTAAGCGCAATTCCGCCTGCGCGGCCCCCGGCCCCTGAAATTCAAGGCCGAGCCAAGCAAGGGGGGCAGCAGGCGTTGCCCTCGCGCCGGCCGTTTCAATCATATCACGCACCGCCATGCGCCCTTCCGGGGAAAAATATTGCAGCGCGATCGAATGGTAAATCACACGCGTGCGGCCTTCAGCCTGTGGCTCGGCCAGCAAAGGCGGCAAAAGATCCAGCGCATTGCCCCCAATCAGCGGCGGCCGCGCGCCCTTGGCCATGGCAATGGCGGTTTGGGTGCGGGTCATCCGTTCCCGCTGGTCAGGCCAAATATAGGCCTGAAGATGCTCCGCCACCACATCATCGCTGACATCAAGCGGCAGAAGATCAATACCGACCCGATCCATCACCCGAACATCCACAACCGAAGGATTTGCCCCCTGCCAGTCGGGCACCAATTGCAAGGGGGAGAGCATATCCCCCGCAACGGCCGACCCCAGCCGATAGCCATACATATCCATATTGAGATTGAGGCCGGCGCTTGCGCCAATTTCAATCCATTCCATGCGCGGGCCAAAGCGGCGGGCAATATGCATCATGCCCGGCCAGAGCGCGGCAGAACGGGCCACCTCATTCGTCTGCGGTGGACTGTCGAGCCACTCACAAAGCCAGTCGTCGCACCCTTCCAACACGCGGGAAAGGATGCGGGGCATATCCCCGGTTTGTCGGGTATACAGCTCTGTGAGCGCGGCATCTTTGCCAGACCGAGCTAGCGCGTGCAGCCCGCCTGCAATGCGCAAGGGCATTCCATCGCCAAGAGGGTCCCCCTCCCAACCAAGAATGCGCGCACCCGTTCGCGTGCTGCCATCCAAGATAATGCCAAGCGAGACAAGCACTTCCGCCGTCAGCGGAGAGCCAGCGGCCCGACATACATCCGCCTGTTGGCGAAACCCGGCTCTAATATGATCTGTCATGGCGCATAGCTTGCCCTCAATGCCCCACCCAAGTAAAGGCCGCGCATCATGCCGCAGCCAATCATCTTCGCTATTCCCAAGGGCCGTATCCTTTCAGAGGCCTTGCCCTTGCTTGCTCAGGCCGGAATTGTGCCGGAAGCCACCTTTGGCGACAAAGAGAGCCGGGCGCTGAAATTTGCGACAAATTGCCCGGATATCAGCCTGATACGGGTGCGCGCTTTTGATGTGGCGACCTTTGTCGCGCATGGCGCAGCGCAAATTGGCATTGTCGGATCTGACGTGATTGATGAATTTGATTATTCAGAGCTATACGCCCCAGTTGACCTGAATATCGGGCATTGTCGCATTTCGGTGGCAGAGCCTGCCGAGCTGGCGGCAACCGATGATTTGCGGGCTTGGAGCCATATGCGCGTGGCCACCAAATATCCCAACCTCACCCGCAAGCATTTTTCTCAACGCGGCGTGCAGGCGGAGTGTGTCAAGCTGAATGGGGCGATGGAAATTGCCCCAGCACTTGGCCTGTCGAGCCGGATTGTTGACCTTGTCTCCTCTGGCAAGACATTGCAGGAAAATGGTCTGGTCGAAGTAGATGTGATTGCTCAGGTCTCGGCCCGACTGATCGTGAACCGGGCAGCCTTTAAAACCAACGCCGCCGTCGGTGCGCTGGTGGATGCCTTTAGAGCTGCGGTCCATGCTTAGGCTGGATGCCCGCGCGGCTGATTTTGCGGCCCGTTTTGAAGAACTGGTCAATTCCCGGCGTGAAGCCGACGCCGATGTGTCGCGCGATGTTGCGGCCATTGTCGCACGGGTGAAGGAGGAAGGCGATTCGGCCGTCGCCGATTACACGCGCCGGTTTGATGGGCATGATCTGGACTGGCAGATCAGCCTTGACGATTGCGCGGCGGCCTATGCCGCGCTCGACGCCGATTTACGCGCCGCCCTCGACCTCGCCGCAGAGCGTATTCGCACCTATCATGCAAAACAAAAACCCGCCGATAGTGATGACGTGGATGCAGCGGGCGTGCGGCTGGGGGCGCGCTGGCGGGCGGTTGATGCCGCTGGTGTCTATGTCCCCGGCGGGCGGGCAGCCTATCCCTCCTCCGTGCTAATGAACGCCATTCCGGCGCGCGTCGCGGGCGTTGAGCGGCTTGTGATGGTGACCCCGACGCCCAAGGGAGAGATTAACCCGCTGGTGCTCGCCGCCGCACATTTGGCCGGCGTGGATGAAGTCTGGCGGATTGGCGGGGCGCAGGCCATTGCCGCCCTTGCCTTTGGCACGCAGAGCATTGGCCGCGTGGATGTCATCACCGGCCCCGGCAATGCCTGGGTCGCAGAGGCGAAGCGTCAGCTTTATGGCGTGGTTGGCATTGATATGGTGGCTGGCCCGTCTGAAATTCTGGTCGTCGCCGATGGCGCGAACAATCCAGCCTGGATCGCCGCCGATCTGTTGAGCCAAGCTGAACATGATCCGACCAGCCAATCGATCCTGATCACCGATGACGCAGACTTCGCAGACCGCGTGGCGGCCGAAGTCGACACGCAGTTAAAGTCTCTGTCCACCGAAGCGACAGCGCGCGCCAGTTGGGATGCCAATGGCGCGATCATTCTGGTTGGCGATGTGATCGATTCCATCCCGCTGATCGATGCATTGGCGCCGGAACATCTGGAGCTTGCGGTGGAAGACCCCGAACCTGTGTTTCAGGCCGTGCGCCATGCGGGATCCATTTTCCTTGGGCGACACACGCCAGAGGCCGTGGGCGATTATGTCGGCGGGCCAAACCATGTTCTGCCGACGGGCCGTCGGGCGCGCTTCTCCTCTGGCCTGTCGGTGCTTGATTTTATGAAGCGCACCAGTTTTCTGGGATGCACGGCGGAGGCGATCCGCGCCATCGGCCCGGCGGCTGTGGCCCTTGCCCGGGCCGAGGGGCTTCCTGCCCATGCCCGTTCTGTTGAAGAAAGATTGCATCCATGAGCCGTGCCCGTTCCGCCGCCCGCCTTGCCGCCGTGCAGGCGCTGTATCAGCAGGAGATGGAGGGCACGGCCCTTGCCCCTTTGCTCTATGAATTTCACCAGCACCGGCTGGGCGCGACCATTGAAGATGCGACCTATGCCGAGGCTGAAGTCGATTTCTTTAACGATGTGGTGATGGGCGTTGATGCGCGCCGGGCAGAAGTGGATGCGATGATCACCGCCAATCTTGCCGAAGGCTGGGCGATTGATCGGCTGGACCGCCCATTGCGCCAAATTCTCCGCGCCGGCACCTATGAACTCATGGCCCGGCCCGATATTCCAACGGGCAGCGTGATCAGCGAATATCTGGACGTGGCCCACGCCTTTTACGACCGCAAGGAAAAGGGCTTCGTCAACGGCGTGCTCGACGCCATTGCCAAATCTGCCCGCGGATAATCCCGTTTAATCCAGATTGATGGTTCTCAACCAGTCGCGCACCGCAGGGCCAATATCTGGTCGTGCAAGGGCAAGAGCGATGTTCGCGGTGATGAAGCCCGCCTTATCCCCGCAATCATAGCGGTCGCCATGGAATGTGACCGCGTGGAAGGGCTGTTTGCCAATCATCTGCGCCATGGCATCGGTCAGCTGGATTTCACCGCCGGCCCCTTTGCCCTGGCTCTCCAAAACACGCATCACCTCTGGCTGAAGGATATAGCGGCCTGAAATGATGAGGTTGGACGGCGCGTCTTCGGATTTGGGCTTTTCAACCAGACCTTTGACTTCGGTAATGTCACCCTGCGTCGCACCGGGGGCGATCACGCCATAGCTCGACACCTTGTCCTGCGGCACTTCCAGCACCGAGATGATGTTACCGCCCACTTGTTCATAGGCGTCGACCATCTGCTTCATACAGCCGGGCGACCCGACCATGAATTCATCCGGCAGAAAAATGGCAAAGGGTTCATCCCCAATAATGTCGCGCGCGCACCAAATGGCATGGCCCAGACCCAGCGGCTCTTGCTGGCGGACATAGGCGCAATTGCCGGGGCCAAGCCGTGTCGGCTCCAGCACGGACAAATCCTTGCCCCGGTCGCTCATCGTGCGTTCCAGCTCAAAGGCGATGTCGAAATGATCTTCAATCGCGCTTTTGCCGCGCCCGGTGACAAAGATCATCTGTTCAATGCCCGCCTCGCGCGCCTCATCCACCGCATATTGAATGAGCGGACGATCCACGACGGGCAGCATTTCCTTGGGCATCGCCTTGGTCGCAGGCAGGAAGCGCGTGCCAAGCCCGGCAACCGGAAACACCGCTTTTCTGATTTTGCGCATAAAATTCCCTCAGACGATGGAGGCCCCTTATCAGCGCGGCTCATATGAGGGGAAGCCTTGACAGGAATTTAATCTAAGGGATTATAGAACATAAGGTGAACATGACTGATTCGCATCCCCCCCTTGCCCGGCTGAAACGTCAGATTGAGGCACTTTCCCCTTCGCTTGGCGATGGCCATCGGGGGCGGGCAAGCCTTGGCCTAAGCGCGCTCGACGCCCGATTGGGCGGCGGGATTGCCAAGGGCGCCGTGCATGAATTGCTGCCCTGCACAGCAGAGGATGGGGCGAGTGCAGCGGCCTTTGCGCTGATGCTGGCGGCGCGCCTCTCTGGGTCTGCGGGCAAAATCCTCTGGATCGCAACCGATGCGCAACTGCGCCGGGGTGGGCAGCCTTATGGGCCGGGGCTCAGGGGTTTGGGCCTTGATCCCGATCAGCTGATTCTGGTGACAGCCCCAGATGATCTCGCCTGCCTGAAAGCCGCGTCAGATAGTTTGGCCTGTGCTGGGCTGGCGGCGGTCATCATCGAAGCGGGGGAGACAAAGCGGCTCGACCTGACGGCCAGTCGGCGGTTGGCGCTGGCGGCGGAACGATCTGGCGTCACAGCCTTGCTGCTGCGCCCCGGAGAGAGCGTGATCGCCAGTGCCGCGGCCTCCCGCTGGCAGGTGGCATCCGCCCCCTCTGTGCGCCTGCCAGGCCAAGCACCGGGGCACCCCATGCTGTCGCTTTCGCTGGTGCGCCATCGCGGTGGCGCCCGTCCCTTTGACATGATGGTGGAGTGGAATAATGACGACAGATCTTTCTGCGAACCGACGCTATTGCGAGGTGTTTCTTCCCCTGTTGAGCGCCGACAATTGGCTGCGTGAGCACCCCCGCCAGCTTGGGCCGCGTGTCTTTGTCGACCGCGCGCAAGGGGCCATGCGCATCATGGCGGTCGATGAGATTGCCGAAGCCTTGGGCCTTACCCCCGGCATGGCGCTGGCCGATGCCCGGGCGCGTGTGCCCGAACTCAACAGCGTGCCCTATGATCCCCAAGCCGATGCCCAGTTGCTGGATCGGCTGGCCGATGCGTGTGACCGCTTTACACCCTCTGTTGCGCTCGATCCGCCCGATGGGCTGATCCTCGACATTACGGGCTGTGCCCATCTTTGGGATGGAGAATCGGGGCTGGTAACGGCGCTGGCAACGTTGCTGGTCCGCCAAGGTATGACGCTGCGCCTTGCCTTAGCAGACACGCCAGATCAGGCCCGCGCCCTTGCCCGCCATGGGGGCGAATTGCTGCGCGCCGGACGGCGCATTCGGCCCAGCCAGATCAACGATGTCCGCCCCGCTTATGATCAGGCCGGATCGACGGACTCACATATGCCCCTGCTGTCTCCAGAGCCAATTGCGGTTGAGGCGCTGCCCATTCACGCACTGGGTTTGGGGGAGGATCGGACGACCGCCCTGCGCCGGGCCGGGCTTGTGACTTTGGGGGATCTCGCCTCCCGACCCCGCGCGCCGCTGGCCGCACGATTTGGGGCCGATGCCGTGACTCGGCTCGCCCGGATTTTGGGGGAAGACGATGTGCGCATCACGCCGCGTCGCCTGCCCCCGGCTCTGTCCTGCGCCCAACGCTTTGCAGAACCGGTTGCCCGCACGGACTTTGTTCACGCCGCGCTCCATGCCCTTGCGGCCGATGCGGGGGCAGAGCTGGCGCGCCGGGGGCAGGGCGGGCGTGTCTTTGCCATCCAACTCTTTCGCAGCGATGGCGCAGTCCACCGGCTTCAGATTGAAACGGGTCAGGCAACGCGCGACCCCGATCTGGTCATGCGCTTGTTGGGGGAACGGATTGAAACCCTGTCCGATCCGCTCGATCCCGGCTTTGGCTATGATCTGATCCGCCTCGACATTGCGGTTGCCGAACCTCTGGCGGCGACCCAACCGGGGCTGGACGGGCGCGGAGACGGGACACAGGCGCTCTCGCTCTTGACCGATCGACTGAGCGTCCGACTGGGCGCAGGGCGGGTACGTCGCTTTGCCGCAGGGGACAGCCATATCCCCGAATGTGCAGGCTTTACCGTGCCCGCAGGCCGCCCCGTCCTGCCGCTGACAGAACATGCAGCCCCCGCAGGGGAGCCGCCCTTGCGCCCGGTGCGGATGCTCGACCCGCCGCAGATTGTCGATGTCATCGCCGAAGTGCCCGATGGCCCGCCGCGGCGCTTTCGCTGGCGACGACAGACGCATGACATCACCGCCTTTGAAGGGCCGGAACGCATTGCCGCCGAATGGTGGAAGCGCCGCGACGGGGCGGGGCTGACCCGTGATTATTATCGCGTCGAAGATAGCGCGGGCCGCCGGTTCTGGATGTTCCGCCACGGCCTATATGGCGCAGAAAAGACAAGTCCGGACTGGTATCTGCACGGCCTATTTGGATGAGGGCCTATTTGGATGCGGGATATGCCGAGCTGGCCGCCGCCACCAATTTCTCTTTCCTGCGCGGGGCATCCCACCCGGCAGAGATGGTGGAAGAGGCGATTGCCCTTGGCCATAAGGGGCTAGGCATTGCCGACAGGAACAGTCTGGCAGGGGTTGTCCGCGCCTGGCGCGCGGTGCAGGCTCTACGCGAGGCGGGCCAAGCCAAGGACTTTCGCCTGCTCACAGGCGCGCGGCTGATCTTTGCCGATAGCACGCCCGATATCATCGCCTATCCGATCAACCGACAGGGCTGGGGGCGGCTGACCCGATTGCTGACGACAGGCAATTTGCGCGGGGAAAAGGGGGAATGCCTCCTCTATGTCACCGATCTTCTGGCGGCTTGTGATGATCTGGTGCTCATCCTCTTGCCTCGCACCGCGGCGCTCATTCCTATGATCAAGGCGCTGTCCAACCGAACCCCACATGTCTGGATTGGCGTTGCCCAGCACCGCACCGGGCGCGATCGACGGCAGCTGGCAGAGCTCAAGGCGCTCTCTGCACAGACAGGCGTGCCTTTGCTCGCCGTCAATGATGCGCTTTATGCCCGGCCAGAAGACCGGCCTTTGCAGGATATTCTGACCTGCATTCGCGAAGGCACGAGCATCGACAAGGCGGGGCGCAAGCTTGCCACCAATGCGGAACGGCATCTGAAAACGCCCGGCGAAATGGCCCGTCTTTTTGCCGAAGCGCCCGAAGCTCTGGCCGAGATAGGGCATGTGCTGGAGATCCTCCGCTTTGACCTTGCCGACCTGTCTTATGACTATCCGCATGAGCCCGTACCGCCGGGCTATACGCCGCAGGGCTGGCTGGAAGCGCTGGTCGCGCAAAAGGCGCGTGACCGTTGGCCCGATGGCACGCCCGCCGACATGCAGACCCTTTTGGAGGAGGAGTTTCGCATTATCGGCCGCCTCAATTACGCGGCCTATTTCTTGACCGTGCACGATATTGTCCAATTCGCGCAGAGCCGGGGAATTTTGTGCCAAGGCCGGGGGTCTGCCGCCAATTCCGCCGTCTGCTTTGTGCTCGGCATTACAGCGGTCGACCCGGCGCGCCACAAGCTGCTCTTTTCCCGGTTCATGTCGGAAGAACGGCGCGAGCCGCCCGATATTGATGTCGATTTTGAACATGAACGCCGCGAGGAGGTGATGCAGTATATTTATGCGCGCTATGGTCGCCACCGCGCCGGGATTGTCGCCACTGTCATCCATTACCGCCCGCGCAGCGCGGTGCGTGAGGTGGGCAAGGCGCTGGGCCTGACCGAGGATGTGACGCAGCGCCTCTCCTCCACAGTGTGGGGCAGCCATGCCTCTAAAATAGATGCGCAGCGCTTTGCCGAAACGGGGTTTGATCCGGACGCGCCAGAAATTGCCCGGCTCAACCATTTTGTGCAGCGGATTTTGCGCTTCCCCCGGCATTTGTCGCAGCATGTCGGGGGCTTTGTCCTGACCGAAGATCGGCTGGATGAAACCGTGCCGGTGCTCAATGCCGCGATGGCAGACCGCACCTTCATCGAATGGGATAAGGATGACATTGATGCCCTTGGCCTGATGAAGGTCGATGTGCTGGCGCTGGGCATGCTGACCTGCATCCGCAAGGCCTTTGATATGATCGACGATCTGCGCCGCACGCGGGGGGTTGCAGACGCCCCCCTGTCCCTCTCGACAGTCCCCGATGTGGATGAGAGCGTGTTCGATATGCTGTGCCGGGGGGATAGTGTTGGCGTGTTTCAGGTCGAAAGCCGGGCGCAGATGAACATGCTGCCGCGCATGCGCCCGCGCAATTTCTATGATCTGGCCATTCAGGTCGCGATTGTCCGGCCCGGCCCTATTCAAGGCGATATGGTGCACCCCTATTTGCGGCGGCGACAGGGGCGAGAGGCCGTCTCCTTCCCTTCCCCTGCGCCACCGCACAACCCCCATGAACTGCGGGATGTTTTGGGCAAGACTTTGGGTGTGCCCCTATTTCAGGAACAGGCGATGAAGCTCGCCATTGTTGCGGCAGACTTTACGCCGAGCGAGGCCAATCAATTGCGCCGGGCGA
>CAMAQU010000045.1 GCA_945860425.1 Sphingomonas paucimobilis | reverse complement strand
AGCCTCACCAATTTCTTCGTGGCAGACCCGCCGCTGGATCAGGTGGTGGCCAAAAGCTGGGAAGCAGGATCGGATGGTGCTTGGCAGGCCGCGGGCTGGCAAGGCCGCTGGTCCATCGCGCTCTATCGAACCGCGATCTCAAATGATCTTCTGCTCACAGCGGCGCAAACGCGCGGCCGGGCATTTTTTCAAAATATCGGCCAAACCCGGCGGGAAGGCATAGAGGCCCATGGCACAGCGCGGCGGGGGCCGTGGTCGCTTGATATTGGCTATGCTTTCACCCGGGCGCAGTTTCGCTCTCCCTTTGTGGCGAACAGCCCGGGCAATCCAAATGCGGATGAGGAAGGGCGCATTCAGATCCTACCGTCAAATCATCTGCCCGGCATCCCGATGCATCGAGGCCTTGCTTCCTTGGGCTATGATGCTGGGCCTTGGACGTTCAAGGCGGATATGCACGCGCAATCTGGCCAATGGCGCATGGGCGATGAAAGCAATGTGGACCGCAAGCTTGCGGGCTTTGTCCGCTTTGATCTGGGTGCTGCGGTCAAGCTGGGGCGCGGGCTGACGGCCTATCTGGATGTCACCAATATCTTCAATCGCCACCATGCGACCTTTGGGGCCTATTCAGAAACTGACGAGATAGATTTGGACGAAGTGCCCGGCGCCAGTGATCCGCGTGCCAACTCCCCTGCGGCCCCCCGTCGCATTCTTCTTGGTCTGCGCTGGCGTCGCTAGTGCGGGTTCGCCATGTCCCCGTGCTTTTGACCATGGGCCTTGCCTTGGCGCGCGCGGGCGTCCTATGGGCACATCAGTAGAGATTTTAGAGAAAAGACGCGAAACTCCATGTCCGATCTGCCCAACATCCAGTCCGGTTCGACCACGCTGCTTGCGGCACCTGATATCAAGGTGAATGTGCGCGAAGTGTTTGGCATTGATGTCGATATGGAATGCCCCGCCTTTTCGCAGGCGGATGAACGCGTCCCCGATCTTGACCCAAGCTATGTCTTTGATCCGGATACCACGCTCGCGATTTTGGCGGGCTTTGCCTATAATCGCCGCGTCATGGTGCAGGGCTATCATGGCACGGGCAAATCGACGCATATTGAACAAGTCGCCGCGCGCCTGAAATGGCCGTGCATCCGCATCAACCTCGATGCCCATATCAGCCGTATCGACTTGATCGGGCGCGATGCAATTGTCCTGCGTGATGGGCAGCAGGTGACTGAATTCCGCGAAGGTCTCTTGCCTTGGGCGTTGCAGACACCGACCGCACTTGTCTTTGATGAATATGATGCTGGCCGGCCGGACGTGATGTTCGTCATTCAGCGCGTGCTGGAAACCGAAGGCAAACTGACGCTGCTCGATCAGAATCGCGTCATCCGCCCCAGCCCTTGGTTCCGCATGTTCGCAACCGCCAACACCGTCGGCCTTGGCGATACAAGCGGGCTGTATCATGGGACACAGCAGATCAACCAGGGCCAGATGGACCGCTGGAACATCGTTGTTGGTCTCAATTATCTTCCCGCCGAGGTGGAGACGCAAATTGTTCAGACCAAGGCGAAGGACTCAGATCCGCAGCTGATCGCCAATATGGTGAAGGTCGCTGATCTCAGCCGCCAAGGCTTTATCAATGGCGATATCTCGACCGTGATGAGCCCCCGCACCGTCATCACTTGGGCGCAGAACACCGCCATTTTCAAGGATGCGGGCTTTGCCTTCCGCCTGTCCTTCCTCAACAAATGCGATGAAGCAGAACGCGCCTTGGTGGCGGAATATTATCAGCGCGTCTTTGGCAAAGACCTGCCAGAAAGTGTTGTCGGCAAGGCGGGCTGATCGCTCGATTTGCGTGCTGAGATGTGTTGAAAATCTGCTTCTCCCCCTTTTCGCGGCGCGGCAAGGGGGCTAGTGGCTGTGGTTATGTCTTCACGCCCACGCACCTTGTACGAAAAAATCTGGGACGCCCATGTCGTCGATCGCCGTGAGGATGGCACTTGCCTCATCTTCATCGACCGGCATCTCGTCCATGAAGTCACCAGCCCTCAGGCGTTTGAAGCGCTGCGTTTGGCGGGCCGAAAGGTGCGGCGTCCGGATCTGACCTTGGCGGTGCCGGATCATAATTTGCCGACAACAGCTCGGCTGGATGCGGCGGGCAAGCGCCTGCCGATTGCAGACCCTGAAAGTGCAGCGCAATTGGCCGCGCTGGAACGGGATGCCCCGGCCTTTGGCATTCGCTATATTGGCCCGACGGATCTGGAGCAGGGCATCGTCCATGTGGTCGGGCCAGAACAGGGCTTTTCGCTTCCCGGCACAACCATTGTCTGTGGGGATAGCCACACCGCTTGCCATGGCGGGCTGGGCGCACTCGCCTTTGGCATTGGCACGAGCGAGGTTGAGCATGTGCTGGCCACGCAGACGCTGCTGCTCAAGCAATCCAAGACAATGGAAGTCCGCGTTGAAGGGGAAGCTGGCCCCGGTGTGACGGCCAAGGATATTGTGCTGGAGATTATCCGGCGCATTGGCGCGGCTGGTGGCACGGGCCATGTGATTGAGTTTACGGGTTCGGCCATTCGCAATTTGTCGATTGAGGGCCGCCTGACCGTGTCCAACATGGCGATTGAGGGTGGCGCGCGTGCTGGCCTGATCGCGCCAGATGATGTGACCTTTGCCTATCTCAAGGGCCGCCCGATGGCGCCCAAGGGCGCAGAGTGGGATGCGGCTGTTGCCTATTGGCGGTCCCTCGCAACCGATGCAGGCGCTCAATATGATAAGACCATTATCATCAACGCGGCCGACATCGTCCCCAATGTCACTTGGGGCACCAGCCCGGAAGACGTGGTGCCGATCACTGGCGTCGTGCCCGATCCAATGAGCTTTGCCGACCCGTCAAAGCAGGTCGCCGCGCAAAAATCGCTCGACTATATGGGCCTTGTCCCCGGCCAGAAGATGGCCGACGTCGCGGTGCAGAATGTCTTTATCGGCAGCTGCACCAACAGCCGGATAGAGGATCTGCGCGCCGCTGCCGCGGTGCTAAAAGGCAGGCGCAAGGCGGATAGTGTTACATGGGCGATCATCGTTCCCGGCTCTGGCCTTGTGAAGGCGCAGGCCGAAGCCGAAGGGCTGGACCGCATCTTCATTGATGCCGGGCTTGAATGGCGCGAACCCGGCTGTTCGGCCTGTCTCGGCATGAACCCAGATAAGGTCCCAGCGGGGGAACGCTGCGCGTCCACCAGCAACCGTAATTTTGTCGGACGACAAGGGCCGGGTGCGCGCACGCATCTTGTTTCCCCCGCAATGGCCGCCGCCGCTGCTGTGACGGGTCGGCTGACGGATGTGCGGGATCTAGTTTAACCTAACCAGGTCTTACTTGGCGATTGCCTCTAGGAACTGAGAAACTTCTCCCTCTAGTTCAGATCGTCCCGGTTCCTCGACGGGCATGTGGGATCCATTGCTGAGACTGCGAAGGCGCTTCGGTTGCGTTGCGGCGTCATAAGCCGGCATGCTCATCGACAGAGGCGTCCAAGCATCTGCTCCGGGATGAACCAATAGCAGCGGGCAATGCAGGGCCATCCCCGGAAAATCCGGCCGATGTTGATGCAGGGTACGAAAAAAACGGCCTGAAACCCAGCGTCTGCCGATCATTCGGTCGCGGATGAACCATCGGCGCAGGACGGTATCGCCCGTCATTTTGGTCAACGGTGTAACAATCCATAAAGGGAAGGCCAACCTGTCGAACAGCAATGGCAACCGCATCAACAGGAGAGAGAGGCGGCCTAGCCAGGGCCATCGGGCAGCGTGCACAAATGTCTCGCGATCGGCCAGATCAATCAGGGTGGTCGCGATGACGCCGGATACAGTCGGTGCCAGCTGTGCCGCCCGCAAAGCAGTCATGCCGCCAACGGAAAGGCCCATTAGAACAACTGGGCCCTTTGTCTCGCACGCCAGATCAGCGATCAATTTGGGCCATTCGGCATAATCTGCCTTCCACCCACGCCGTACCTGCGTCAGGCCATAGCCCGGTAGGTCAGGTGCGATCACATTCCAGCCCAAGGTGACCGCCAATTGGCCAAGAGGCGCGAGAAGGCGCCCATGCCCACCAGCGCCATGGACCAGAATGAGCGTGCCTTTTGCCGCTGTATCCGGTGTGTAGCGATCAAGGTGAACATGATGCCCCTGCCAGTCCAGCCAAGTCTCCATTGGCCTATGGTCCAGCGCCAGGCCAAAACGCGCTGCAAGGATGGAGCAGAGCGAGCGCCAGCTCGCGCTCCCTTCATATTGCGGTCTATCTGCGGGCATTGGTGACATCCCCTGGTCAGGCGCAGGCTTACCCGCCCATAAAGCCGAACAAATGCCCAGCGACCTTGCGCATCTGGATCTGTTCTGACCCTTCGGTGATGCGATAGCGGCGGTGGTGGCGATAAATATGTTCGAACGGCTTGTGGCGGGAATAGCCAATGCCGCCATGGACCTGCATCGCAAAATCAGCCGCTTCGCAGCACAGCCGGTTTGCGCGATAATTGCACATGGACACCTTATCTGACAGGCGAATGGCGACTTCGGGCTTGGTCATGGTGTCCATTTGCGCCGCTGTTTTCCAGATCAGCAGACGGAGCATTTCGGCCTCTGTCTGCAGCTCCACCAGCGGGAATTGGATCGCCTGATTGACGGCAAGTGGCTTGCCAAAGGGCTTGCGCTCTTGGGCATATTTGACCGACTCATCGATGCAATATTGCGCCGCACCCAGCGAGGAGGCCGCTTGGCGAATGCGATTTTCATGGACGAAATGCTGCGCAACGGCGAGCCCCTCATGCAGCTTTCCAAGGACGGCGGTCTCCGGCACCCAGACATTGGTGTAGGAACATTTCGGGTGGTCGGTCGGCATGTTGAACGTCCACAGATACTCGCCAATCTGAAAGCCCGGCGCGTCGGTGGGCACGACGAAGCAGGTGATACCGCGCGCCTTGCCATCATCGCCATTGGTGCGGGCAAAGGTCATGACATGCGTTGCCACATGCAGGCCCGTCGTCCACATTTTATTGCCATCAATGCGATAGCCGGGAATGCCGTCGCGCACTTCCGGCACAGCGCGCGTATCCATATGCGTGGCGTCAGACCCATGATCTTCTTCGGTCAGGCCAAAGGACCAGCGCATCCGCCCGGCGAGCATTTCGGGAATGAAGTCGCGCTTTTGCTGATCCGTGCCAAAATCACGCAGCATCAGAACCTGCACCAAATTGCCGACGATGGAGCTTTCATTCTGTAAATCATTATGCAGCCCCAGCCCCTTAGCGGCGAGGTGGTGGCGGATCACCGCCATGGCGAGGTTGGACCCATTTTTGCCGCCAAATTCTTCTGGAATGGCAAAGCGATAATGCCCGGCGGCATCGGCCCGCTTGCGCATTTCGTGCAGCAACTCTTCCCATTCATGCCGGGGTAGGCCCTGATTATCCCAATCGGTGCGGGCATGCTCGCGGCGATGATCAAAGAAACGGATATTGTCATCGGCCTGTTCCAGCGGCGTGATCTCCCGCGCGATGAACGCGTCCAGCTCTGCCAGATAGTCATTAATGTCCTGAGGGATCTCAAACAGCATCTCTTGGGCGTCCTTTTCCTATTATGTCGTCGGGGCAGTCCATGCCTTGTGCGCAGCCGTGAGCGCTGCATATTTCGGAACATCATTGGCAAGTTTGATGAGCGCTGTCTTGCGCAATCGGGCCAGCAGGCCCGGTGTGGCCAAGGTTTGTCGCCCGGCGAGCAGATCATCGGCCAGTGCCTTATCATGCGGGACAACCGGGTTTTCCTGTTCGCGGATCAGCATGCCGATGGCGTTCATTGCAACGGCGGCCATAAACTTGTCCCGGCCTTCGGCCCGCGCCTTCACATCGCTATCGATCCACTCGCGCAGGGCTTCCAACAGCTCAACCGAAGAGGGTTCCCCTTGTCGGCGCGCTGGGACAGTCGGGTCGAGCGTCACCGCCGCCCGCTCGGCCTCTGGCGCATCCTCTTCCAGCAGAAGGAGGAGGTCGAGTTCATTCTCGCTTGTCCGGCGGCCAATCACCGCGCGCTCTAGGCTGCGGTCTACCCCCGTGCGCCAAATGTCGCCCATCTGGATACACCCCAAGGCCCACCAAAGCGTGCGATAGACCAACCAGAAGCGGAACCGATCCACCTCCACCGTGCGACCACTTTCGGCCTCATAGGCCGCAAAATATGATGGAAGATCGGCACAGCCAAAGGCGGGCTTGTCGATATGGCCAAAGCGCCAGACGGTCATGCAGCCATAGGCCAAATCCTCATGCGGATCGCCCCAATGGGCCAATTCCCAATCGAGCACAGCGGCAAGGCCCTCGGGCGCGACCATCACATTGCCCATGCGCAAATCGCCATGCACAAGCCGCGGCTCGGCCGGGCTGGGCAGATTGTCTTCGCACCATTTAATGGCCAGTGCGATGATCGGCCGGTCGCCGCCATAGGTTTCAAAACGGGCCTTAAGGTCGGCAAGGGCGGCGGCTGTATCCATGTGCGGCAGGGCAATGTCATCGCGCGGTTTGATATCGTGAATGCGCGCCATTTCGCGCGCGAGATCGGCAATCAAGCTGGCGGGTGGATCGCCCAAAATCTTGGCTGGGTTCACCTCGGCTTCAATGCGGCGCATGACATAGCCCGTGCCCAGGTCATCCTCGGGTGCCAAATCCCCCACCACCTCCGGCGCCAGCACACCGCCCACCCGTGCGGCGCGCACCAAGGCGGCTTCGACATCATGGCCAAAGGGCCGACCGGCCATCATATCGGCAGAGGGCGCGCGGCGCAGCACATAGCCCGCCCCGCCCCAATCAAAGGACCAGCTTTCCATATTGGCGCCGCCCGACAGGCGCGTCAGGTTGGAGACAGGCAGGCTTGCACCCCCCGCCATACGGGCTAATGCGCGGACGAGTGTGTCAGGGTTAAGGCTCATCCTACGACACACCAAACATCCGCCATCCCGTCATTCCCGCGCAGGCGGGAATCCACGTCCACCGCAGGCAAAGAACTGACCAGAAAGGTGATCTTGGACTCCCGCCTACGCGGGAGTGACGGGAAGGGGTCTGGTATCATCATCTTCCCTTTCTTAAGCATTTGGGCCGCCAATGGTCAAAGCTGCGCTGCTGAATGGCCGAAAGAAATGCACGGGCCTCTGCGCCCACCCATTGTCCCTGATAATCGGTGCGCCCAATCCACCAGCCCTGTCCCGGCAGGCCATCGCTCTCTCGGACAACGAGTGCGGCCAATTCAGGTTCCCCCCGGCTCATTGCGCGGCGGTCGACCTCATCCATTGTTCGGCACAGGGCGCGCATCTTGGGCCGTGAAAAGCGAAAGCCCAAATGGCCCAATATTTCCGAATAGCTCGCCGCCCGGCCTTCGGTGGCGAGCTGTTGCAGCATCGCCTCAATGCGTGCGACATCGGACAGGATGGCGGCGGCGTCTTGAGGATCGGGCCCAAAATCGTCGATCACGCGGCCAGCGCCTTTTCAAGGATGACAGCCCTGCGTGCAAGCGGCCGGCCCCACCGTGTCTCTAGATCGGGCTCTGCTTCACGCCAATGCCGCATGCCTGCCTCAATCGGCGAGTTTGAGAAGACGACCGTGGATGATGTCGTTGGCCTGCGCCATGATCCGGTCGATCAAGTCCTGACAGGTGGGAATGTCATGGATCAGGCCTGCCACCATGCCGCAGCTCCAGGCGCCGGCATCCATTTCGCCTTCGGCCAAGATGCGCGGATAAACGCCTGCGACTTCCGGGGCGATATCTTCAAATGTGATATCCTTGCCCAGCGTGCGTTCTTTTTCCAACAGCCGCTCAACCGCCGCATTGGTCAGGACGCGCTCGGTATTGCGGAACGGACGCATGATGAGGCGGGTGTCGAGTTCGCTGGCAGCGATCAGTGCCTGCTTCACATTGTCATGCACGGGTGCTTCTTTGGTTGCGATGAAGCGCGTGCCCATGTTGATGCCATCTGCGCCCAGCGCGAGGGCGGCCACCAAGCTGCGCCCATCGGCCATGCCACCAGAAGCCACAAAGGGAATGTCGAGCTCATCGGCGGCACGCGGCAGAAGGATGAAATTGGGAATATCATCTTCGCCCGGATGTCCGCCGCATTCAAACCCATCGACAGACACGGCATCACAACCAATGGCCTGCGCCTTCAAGGCGTGGCGCACGGCGGTGCATTTGTGGATCACCTTAATGCCTGCATCCTTCAAAAAGGGCAGCACGCTCTGCGGATTATTGCCCGCCGTTTCGACAACTTTCACGCCGCCTTCGATGATCGCTTTGACCATGCCCGGATAATCCGGCTGATCAACAACAGGCAGGAAGGTCAGGTTCACGCCAAAGGGCTTGTCGGTCATGTCTTTGCAGCGGGCGATTTCATTGGCGAGGTCCGCCGCCGTTTTTTGGGTGAGGCCCGTGATAATGCCAAGGCCCCCCGCATTGGAGACGGCGGCCGCCATTTCGGCAAAGCCCACATAATGCATGCCCCCTTGGATGATCGGGTGCTTGATGCCGAATAATTCGGTGATGCGGGTCTTCATGGCGTCGAGTCCTCTCTTATGATTCTCGCCCGACACTGTGGTTGATTGACGTAAACGTCAAGTCACAGTGCGGGCCAGAATTGGGGTCGCCTTATCGCGCGTTATAGCTAGCGCAGAGCCGGGCGATTTCGTCTTCAAACTCGGCAATTGTCTCCTCAAGGATCTGTTTGACGGGCTTCACCGAATCAATGCGACCGGCCACTTGCCCGGTGAGCGCGATGGACGATTCCAGATCGCCACCGAAATAAAGATCCCGGATATTGGCGAACTCAGGGCGCACATCGCCTTGCGGGTTGAGGTCAAGCGCGGTCGTTTTCTCGGTGCGCAGGGCGCGCAACGCTGGGCCGGGGCCATGACGGTTGAGGAACACCGTGTCGGTTTCCTTCGCGCTGATGATTGCGTCTTTCCAATTATGGTGCACCGGGCTTTCGGCGGCAGAGACCATGCGGGTGCCCATTTGAATGCCCTCGGCCCCCAGCGCAAAGGCGGCCGCCATCGTCCGCCCGCAGACCATTCCGCCCGCCGCGATGATGGGGACATCCACCTTGGATCGGATAAGCGGCAACAACACCATCAAGGCGACATCGCGGGGGTTTTTGAACCCGCCGCCTTCGCCGCCTTCGACCACGAGCCCGTCGACGCCCGCCGCAATCGCCTTCAACGCGCCATCCAGCGTCGGGACGACATGGAACACAGTCAGGCCCGCTTCTTTCAATGGCCCGCAATAGCGATTTGGGTCGCCCGCCGAGGTGGTGACAAATTTGATTCCCTGATCGACGACAAAATCGACAATACCGGGATCGCGGACAAAGGCCTGAGCGATGTTCACGCCAAAGGGCTTATCCGTCAGCGTGCGCATCTTGGTGATTTCAGCCCGCAACTCATCCAGCGCGCCAGAGGATGTTTCGATAATCCCCATACCGCCTGCATTGGACACCGCCGATGCCAGCGGCGCACGCGCGATCCAGCCCATTGGCGCTTGCACAATGGGATATTGAACGCCGAGCATCTGGGTAATACGATTTTGCATGAAACTTCCCTCTCCTGTCCTTTTGCCGGACGATCCCCGACTGGACGGCTGAGGTCAAGCGGGCAGAGACTGCGCCACCATTTTTGCAAAGGCGGCACCACCATCTTCGGCAAAGCTTAGGAAGAGGGCAGGTTCAATCAGCTCCAACTCCATCAGGCAAAATTGGCCCTGATCATCGCGCACCATATCGACGCGCGCATAGGCTGCAGGGGCCGGTGTTCCAGCTAAGGCCGCTTCGGCAAGCCGCCGGGCCGGGGCGGGGGCAAGGACCGCTGTTTCGCGCCCGCCAAATTGCTCCTGCACTCGAAAATCGCCAGGTGCCGGTTTTTTAAGGATGGCGTGGCTGAATGTACCGCCAAAATAAAAGAGGGAATATTCCCCCTCTTCGGCAATGGCGGGCATCATCGGCTGCATCAGCATGGTCCGCTCCAGCACATCGAACGGGATCGCATCCTCTTCCCCAAGTGCATAGGTGCCGTCTGCGCCTGCCGAAATGGCGGGTTTGATAATCAGTTTTGAGCTGGCAAAATGCTGACGGGCTTTGGCGATGTCAGCCGCGCACAGAGCATCAGAGCTGATCGTGGGAACAATCTGCACGCCCTTTGCCGCAAGATCGAACAAATAGGCCTTATCCGTATTCCAGCGCAGCAGCGCGCACGGATTGGCAACGGGCAGATGCTCTGAG
>CAMAQU010000044.1 GCA_945860425.1 Sphingomonas paucimobilis | reverse complement strand
GCCAGGCGCTCTTCTGTGCGTGCTGTCTTATACATTTTGAGCGGATCGGTGATGCGATACCGGGCAAAGGCATCGACTTGCAGACGCAGCTGGTCTGTCGCCAAGACTTCTTGCTCATCCATGCTGATCGATTGGACGCGCTTGTCGAGCCACTGAATTTTTTCAGCAAAAGGAATGCGAACGATCAAGCCAGCGCCGGTATTTCCGAAATTTTCGCCCGGCTTATAGGCGTTGATAATCCGCACGGGCTGGCCAAAGCGCACGACGACGCCCTGCCGCGTTTCCGGCACGAAGGAAAAGGTGGAGCCCAGCAAAATGATGACCGCGAGTGCCAAAAAGGCGAGCCCGACGGGGTTGCGCAACAGACGGTCCATTAGCGTTCTCCCTGTGCGGCGGGCGCTGGCGGCTCAGTCACCCGACGTGCTGTTGGAGGGAGGGGGAGATAGGTCACATTATTGGAATTCTCGACAATCGTCTTATCCAGCTTGCCCAAGACCTGCTCCATGGTTTCATAATACATGCGGCGGCGTGTCACGACGGGCGACAGCTTGTACTGCGCATAGACTTTGTCAAAGGCTTGGGCTTCCCCCAAGGCACGTTGCGTGACTTGCTGCGAATAGGTGTTTGCCTGATTGAGCATGGATTGTGCTTCCTGCTGCGCCGCCGTCACATCCTTGAATGCGTCCATCACCGGGCTTGGCGGGTCAGCGCGTTTGATTGCAACGCCTTCAATCCGCACGCCAGAGCGATAGGCTCCCAAAACAGAGCGCATCCGATTTTCAACATCGGCTTCAATCTGGCCACGTCTTGCCCCAATCGCGCCGTTGAGGTCGACACGCGACACAGCGGCCCGCATCGCACTTTCGGCGACTTCCTTGATGGTGCCCTCCGGCTCAGCAAGCTGAAACTGAAATAGTTCCGGGTCGGCGATGCTCCAGCGCACAGAATAATCGAGATCGACGATATTCTGATCACCGGTCAGCACAAAATTTTCAACGCCGTCGCCCGCCGGCACGTTGATCGTGCGGATTTCGGCAACGTTCATTTTGGCCACGGTCTCAATCGGGGCGGGCAAGGTCAGGCCGATCCCAGAATTCAGCGTGCGGGAATAGGCGCCAAAGAAAGTGACAACACCGCGTTCTTGCGGCGCAATGGCATGCACGCTGGTAAACATGATCCAAAGACCGAGAATTGCGGCACCCGCCAAACGAATCATGGGCCAAGGCGTGCCGCCCCCGCCGCCGCCGAATTGATTGCGCAAACGACGGGTTATTTCATCCATAGGTGAAGGGCCGCCGCCGCCCGGGCGTCCGCCACCGGGCGGCAGGGACCAAGGATTCTTGGGGCCGTTGCCGCCTGATCCGCCCCCACCAGAGCCACCGCCACCGCGATTGCCCCATGGTCCGCCTGTTTCCGTCATCAGCGCGATCGCGCGCGCTCGCCAGCCTGTCGTTTTGCTCATAAAAATACATATAGGATGAGGTTTGAACGAAAAACAGTGGCACAGATCGATTCTCCGCCTAAATCGCGTTCATGTCTGATCTTGAACACATAAAGGCGTGTCTCGACGCCATTTCCGACCCCGCCGGAAAGGGCGGTCTTCTGACTTCTGGTCGCGCCTCGGCCCCGCGCTTGGCCGATGGTCGTGCCGGCCTGATTCTCGATGTGACCGGATTGTCGCTTGATGTCCGTGACGCGTTGAATGCCGAAGTTGAGGCAAAGCTCAAGGCGCTGCCCGGCGTCACCGAGGTGCGCATTGCCATGACCAGCGAAAAGCCCGTTCGCCGTATGATTGCGGTGGCCAGCGGCAAAGGCGGGGTCGGCAAGTCGACTGTGTCCACCAATCTGGCTGTCGCGTTGAAAAATTCGGGGTTTACGACCGGGCTTGTTGATGGCGATATTTATGGCCCGTCCCAACCCGTGTTGACAGCAAGCGAGGGGCAGAAGCCGCAGGCGCAGGGTCAAAAGCTGATCCCGGTGGACACCGGCATTGGCATTCCCTTGCTGTCTATGGGGCATCTGGTTCAGCCGGGGCAGGCCATTGCTTGGCGTGGCCCGATGGCCGGAAATGCGCTTGGCCAGCTGATTGATGCCGAATGGGGGGATGTCGATTTGTTGGTGGCCGATTTGCCGCCGGGCACGGGCGATGTGCAATTGTCGATGGTGCAAAAGCACAAGCCTGCGGGCGCGGTGATCGTTTCAACGCCGCAAGATTTGGCGCTGATTGATGCGACACGCGCGATGGATTTCTTCCGATCGGCGGATGTGCCGATCATCGGCCTGATTGAGAATATGGCGGGCTATGTCTGCCCCCATTGTGGAGAGGTGTCTGATCCCTTTGGATCGGGCGGGGCGGAAGCCGCTGCGCGCACATTGGGCGTGCCGTTTTTGGGCCGTATCCCCTTGACCATAGCGATCCGAGAAGCCTCTGATGCAGGCCGCCCGCCCGCTGCCGGAAACGGACCAGAGGCACAGGCCTTTCATGATATTGCAGCGAAAATCGCCGATTGGCTCAAAGCCTGATCAAGGCTAGTTGTCCGGCCACCCTATCGGGATAGATTAGCGGACAGACAAGGTTTTGGCGCGATCCTGAAGTCGGGCGACGGCGGCGGGGTGCAGCGCTTGGCTGGTCGCCAAAACGCCAAAGGCTTCCCCCTTGGTGGAATTGAACCGCAAGGGCCGCCCATGCGCATCGGTCACAATTCCCCCTGCTTCTTCGGTCAGGAGCGCGGCAGCCGCAATATCCCATTCATGGCCCCAGCGCAGGGCGGCGACCAAATCTGCCTCGTCCGCCGCCACCATGGCGATGCGCAGCGCAATGGAATTGGGTTTGGCAACGGTTTGCAGGTCCGTATCCAATTTGGGGAGCACATCGGCGGGCACGCGCGCGCCAGCGAGTTCGGCCTTGGTGCTGGCGGTGATTGGCAGATTATTGCGCCATGCGCCAAATCGGCGTGCGGCGCGCCAATGCTCCTGCCGGGCTGGGGCATCCAGAACCGCAAGCGTCGCCTGCCCCCCTTCAACCAATGCAATGGAGACGGCCCATCCGTCGCGCCCCCGCACAAAGTCGCGCGTGCCATCAATTGGGTCCACGACCCAGACGCGGGGCAGCAGCAGGCGTTCGGCGTTGTCCGCCGTTTCTTCTGATAGCCAGCCCGCCTCTGGATCCAGATCACGCAGCGCCGATTTCAGGAATTTATCGACGGCCAAGTCAACTTCGCTCACCGGATTGCCGGGGGCTTTTTCCCATTGTTCAAAATCCCCCCGAAAGCGCGCCAGCGCGATTTGGCCTGCCTCTTTGGCAATGGCGCTGAGCGCATCGAGACGCGGGCCAGTCATGGGCAAGGGTCAGTCTCCGGCAAGGGTCATGCCATCGACGCGCAATGTGGGGACATTGGTGCCATAGCGGAAGGTCAGATTATTGGCCGGGGTCAGCGTGCGGAACATATCTTTGAGGTTGCCGGCAATCGTCACTTCGGCAACGGCCTCTGCCAATTGGCCGTTGCGGATGACAAAGCCGGATGCCCCGCGACTATAATCGCCGGTCAGGCCATTGACGCCCTGACCGATCAAGTCTGTGACATAAAGACCTTCCTTGATATCGGCCATTAGTTCGGTGGGGGAGAGTGTCCCCGGCTCCATATGGACATTGCTTGTCCCGGCACCTGGCGGGCCGCCCACACCTCTGGAGGCATGGCCCGTGGGCGTGAGCCCAAGCTGGCGCGCCGAGGCGGAGTCGAGCAACCAGCCCGTCAGCACACCCTGATCAATAATGGCTCGGCGGCTGGTCGGCAGGCCTTCCCCGTCAAAGGGGCGGGATCGCAGGCCGCGCAGCCGATGCGGGTCGTCGATAATGGTGATGCCGCTTTTGAACAGCTCTGTTTCAAGCGCGTCGAGTAGGAAGCTCGTCTTGCGCGCAATGGCCCCGCCCGTGATCGCGCCGAGCAAATGGCCGACAAGGCTGCCGCCAATGCGCGGGTCAAAGACGATTGTCATCGGCCCGCTTTTGAGCCGCACGGGGTTGAGCCGGGCAACGGCGCGTTCGCCTGCGTTCCTGCCAATCAGCGCTGCATCGTCCAGATCGCCCAAATGGCGCACCGAGTGATAGCTATAATCGCGCTGCATCCCCGCACCTTCGCCTGCAAGGACGCTGGCGGACACGCCATGGCTGGATCCGGAATAGCCGCCCGAAAAGCCGGCGCTGGTTGCCAGTGCAATAACGGCTCGGCCTGCGCTGGCGCTGCCCCCTTCGCTATTGGTCACGCCCGTGACGGCGCGGGCTGCATCCTCGGCGGCCATGGCCCGATCCCGCAAATCCTGCGGGGAAACATCGATCGTGTCGTCAATATCGAGCAGGCGCGGGGCATCACGCATCAACATGTCTTCCGGCGCAAGTCCGGCAAATTCATCTTCCGGCGCTTGGCCCGCCATCGCAACGGCGCGCTCAGCCAGCTTTTCCAGAGCGTCCGTTGACAGGTCAGAAGAAGAGGCGCTGGCCGATTGGCGACCGACAAAGACACGCAGGCCAATTTCTTCACCTTCGGATCGCTGGACATCTTCCAGCGCGCCCAGACGCACCTGGACCCCGGTAGAGGCATCTGCGACATAAACAGCATCGGCGGCATCTGCCCCGGCCTTTAAGGCGCGGGCGACAAGGTTTGTGGCACGATCCCGCGCCTGATCATTGGTCAGCATGATGTTTATTTAGGTGTTCGGGCGCTTCTTCTCAAGCCGACGCGCCAATTGTTATCATGGCCAGCGCCACGAGCAGGCCTGTGAAACGGTTGGAGCGGAATTTCACAAGCGCATCGGTGCCGTCATCGGCCCGAAGGGTCGCCACTTGCCACAGCAGATGACAGGCAGCGGGCAGGAGCGCGAGGAGCGCCAGAGGCTGCGGGCGCACTTCCCAAATTGCCGCTCCCCAGAACAAGAGCGCGGCGACATAAAAGATCGCAACCCCCGCGCGCACGCGGCTTCCCAAGGCGCGGGCGGAGGAGCGCACACCGATCAGCGCGTCATCTTCCTTATCTTGAAGGGCGTAGATGGTGTCATAACCAATCACCCAAAAAATCGACCCCGCATAGACCAGCGCCATGGCCCATGAAGCGCCGGCAAAGGCCATCCAGCCGACCAGAGCGCCCCAGGAAAAGACAAGGCCAAGCCAAGCCTGCGGCCACCAAGTAATCCGCTTCATAAAGGGATAGGCCGCAACCGGGGCCAGGCTGGCCAGCGCGACCAATTGAGCTTCCCAGCGGAGTTGCAGCAGCACGATCAGGCCAAGCAGGGCCAGCAGAATAAGCCAGCCCCATGCGGCTTTCACGCTGACCGCACCACTCGCCACAGGGCGGTTGCGGGTGCGGGCAACCTGTGCGTCCAGATCACGGTCGATAACGTCGTTATAGACACAGCCTGCCCCGCGCATGGTGATGGCGCCCAGCAGCATCCACAGCGCCAGTGTCCAGAGCTGCGGCAGGCCGCCCGACAGCCCCAGACCGAAGATGCAGGGCCAATAGAGCAACCACCAGCCAATCGGGCGTTCCAACCGCGCCAGCGCCGCATAGGGCCTGGCGCGGGCGGGTAATATCCGCATCAAGCCCGTCAGTTCGGCATCGGGGACAAGCGCGGTTTGGATTGGGCTGCCATTCATGCTAACCGCTCTTATGCCCGCGACACCTGCATGGCCACCCCAATCAACGCCGCGTCTTTATGTGGACGCCGCCTTGGTGGACGGAACAACGCTGACGCTTGATGGCGGGCAGGCGCATTATCTGGTCCATGTTTTGCGAGTAAAGCCCGGCGCGCCCGTCAAGCTGTTCGATGACCGTTCGGGCGAATGGCTGGCCGAAGTGGCGGCGACGGCAAAACGGGATCTGACCTTGCGCGTGACAGGTCTGCTGCGCCCCAGAGAAACCGTCCCGGATCTTTGGCTGCTTGCGGCGCCCGTTAAAAAAGCGCGGCTTGATATGGTCGTTGAAAAGGCGTGTGAATTGGGGGTGGCGCTTTATCGACCCGTCATCACGCGCCGCACCATCGTTGAGCGCATGAATATGGATCGGCTGACCGCGACAATGATCGAGGCGGCCGAGCAATGCGGCCGCACCGCGCTTCCAAAGATTGAAGAGGCGGTGAAACTTCCTGCGCTCCTCAAAGACTGGCCCGAAGATCGAGTGCTTTATTTCGCCGATGAAGAGGGCGGGGTGCCCTTTGCACAGGCGATCAAACCCGGCCCGGCGGCGATCCTTGTAGGGCCGGAAGGCGGGTTTGATGCCGAAGAGCGCGCGGCGATTAAGGCCATGCCGCAGGCCGTCGGCGTCTCGCTCGGGCCGCGTATACTCCGCGCTGAGACGGCCGCGATTGCAGCGCTCTCTGTCTGGATGGCGTCGGCAGGCGACTGGTAATACCCGTTGATCGTCATTCCCGCGCAGGCGGGGATCCAAGAGCAGCGCAGGCACGGCCTGCGGGTCTTAGGTGTCGACTGTCTAGGCTATGGATTCCCGCCTGCGCGGGAATGACGATAAGGCTTAAGCCAGCAGATAATCCGACACAAAGGCGTTGGTTTTACGCTCATGCCCGAAGGTCGACATCGGGCCGTGGCCGGGAACAAAGGCCGTCTCATTGCCAAGCGGCCAAAGCTTCTTCGTGATTGAATCGATCAGATCCTGATGATTGCCGCGCGGGAAATCGGTTCGGCCGATTGACCCTTGGAACAGAACGTCTCCCACAACCGCGAAGTGCGAGGGCGCATGGTAGAAGACGATATGCCCCGGCGTGTGCCCGGGACAATGGATCACGTCGAGCGTCAGGTTGCCGACGGTCACCGTATCTCCGTCTTTCAGCCAGCGATCTGGCTCAAAGCTTTTGGCATCCATGCCCCATTTGCGGCCATCATCATCCAATTGAGAGATCCAGAAGCGATCGTCCTCATGCGGGCCTTCAATGGGCACGCCCAATTGCTTGGCGAGGATGCCCGTCTGCCCGCAATGGTCGAGATGCCCGTGCGTCACGAGCAGCTTTTCAATCGTTACGCCCTGTTTGGCGGCGGCCCCCATCAGCAAAGGCAGGTCGCCACCCGGATCGGTAAAGGCCCCGCGCATGGTCTCTGTACACCAGATGAGGCAGCAATTTTGCTGCAACGGGGTGACAGGAATAATGGCGGCCTGAAGCGGTGGTTTCTCAGTCATAGCCCGGTTTTGCGCAAGCGCCCCTGACTAGTCCAGCAGATTCCGATAGGCGGGTTCATCCTTGCCATTAATGCTTAGAAGATCCCCATCGCGCATGGTCCGGATTGGCCCAGTATAATGTGTGTCCGCGCCCAATGTGACCAGACGCATCAGGGGACGCGGCAGGCTGGGCACGACATGGGTGAAGGCCAGCATTTTGGCGCCCGCCACCTTGGCGACATCGCCCGCTTCTTCCGGACTCGCGTGATAATCCTTAATGTCGCGGAAAATCTTTCCACGCTTGGGTTGGCCGTGTTTGTCCGCCGCCTGCGCCATGGTTTCGACCAGATCCCGGTTGAGGACTTCGTGCACCAGCAGGTCGGTTCCCTTTGCCATATCGGCGAGCATTTGTGACTTGGCTGTATCGCCGCTGATCGTCACGCTCTTGCCCTGCCAATCGAGCCTGAAACCATAAGAAGGCGTGACCGGCTCATGACCGACGGCGAATGCCGTGATGCGAATGCCGCCTTGATCATAGACAACGCCCGGCGTGATAACGCGCGCGGCAAAGCCAAAGCCTGACGGCGGCACGACGGCGGGGCCGTGATGCGCCATGCGGAATTTGCTATCGGGGCCGTAAGCGATGTTGAGGCCTTGTGCGACCTGATCCGTGCCTGCGGGACCAATAAGGGGCAAGGGTGCTTGGGCGCTGGTGCCTGCCCAACGCTGCAGCGCAAGCGGGCCAAGGCCTTCAAAATGGTCGGAGTGCAGATGCGTGAGAAACACGCCTTCTATCTTGCCGAGCGGCATGCCCATGAGCGAAAGGGTTTCGCCAGAGCCTTCGCCAGCGTCAAAAACGAACAGTTTGCCCGCGACAAGAACAGCGGTGCAGGCAGAGGCCCGGTCGCGGCTAGGCAAGGGGGATCCAGTTCCGCAAAAAGCGACATGAATCGATTTGGGATCCAGTTCGGCCAGCTTATCGCGGCCAATGGTTCGATCTACTGCGCGGTTAAACACCTGCCGCAACAAACTATCCCGATTGGCGTAGGCAAGGCCTGCTCCCAATATCAGAATGCCGGGCATAAGGGCGATAATCCGGCGTTTTCTGGTCATATTGTAAAGCTCTCTCCGCATCCGCAACTGCCCTTGGCATTTGGGTTGTTGAAGACGAACCCAGCGGTGAAGTCATCTTCTTGCCAGTCCATTGTTGAGCCGACAAGGTACAGAACCGACGCCCCATCAATGAAAAGCGTCCCGCCCGGCGCATCTATGCGTTCGTCAAAGCTATTGGCTTCGTTCACATAATCGACCGAATAGGCAAGGCCGGAACAGCCCCGACGCGGGGTAGAGAGTTTCACGCCAATGGCGTCCGTGGGGGCTTGCTGCATCAAATGGGCGATCCGCGCCTCGGCAGAGGGGGTCAGCATGACGGCGGTAGGGCGCGCGCGGGTTTTCGTCTCGGTGGTCATAGCATTCCAAGCTCCAAACGGGCTTCGTCCGTCATATTTTCCGGGGCCCATGGCGGATCCCAGACAAGGCTGACTTCACAATCCCCAACGCCGGGGACGGAGCCGACCCGCATTTCGACTTCGCCGGGCATTTCTTCGGCAACCGGGCAATGTGGTGTGGTCAACGTCATCGTCACATGGACATGGCCGTCATTCACCTCAACATTATAGATGAGGCCAAGATCATAAATATTCACCGGAATTTCTGGATCATAAATATCTTTGAGCGCGGCAATCACCGCGTCGTGCAGATCACCGCCGGGTTCGCCCGCGGGCACGGCCGCTGGTTTTTGCGCCAGAAAGCCATCCAGATAATCTTTCTTACGCTCCAGCTTTGCCGCAGGCTGTTCGATATCGTCCACGCGCGCCTTGGGCGGGGGTGCAACGCTATCCACTTCCTCGATCCGGATTTTATCGCTCATCCAAAGATCCTCTTCACGCGTTCAAGGCCGCGCACCAGCGCGGCGACATCAAGTTCATCATTGTAAAGGCCAAAGCTGGCGCGTGCCGTGGCGGCAACACCCAAATGATCCATCAGCGGTTGGGCGCAATGATGCCCGGCGCGAATGGCGACACCTTCTTCGTCCAATATCGTACCGATATCATGGGGGTGCACCCCCTCCATCGCAAAGGAGACAATCCCAGCGGCATCCTCCGGGCCAAAAAGGCGCACGGAGTTGATCTGACGCAGCGCCTCACGCGTCTGACGGACAAGGGCCAGTTCATGGGCATGCATGGCAGGCAAGCCAACAGCCTGCACATACTCAATGGCCGCCGCCAGCGCGATGACTTCGCTTATGGCCGGCGTCCCGGCCTCAAATCGTCCCGGCGGTGGGGCATAGGTCGTGCGGTCAAATGTCACCCGGTCAATCATGGCACCCCCGCCCTGCCAGGGGGGCATGGTCTCGAGCAGTTCTGCCCGCGCCCACAGCACGCCAATGCCCGTTGGGCCATAAAGCTTATGCCCGGAAAAGACGTAAAAATCACAGTCGAGATCCGCCATGTCGACGGGCATGTGCGGTACAGCCTGACACCCATCGAGCAGCAATTTCGCGCCGACACTCTGCGCCAATTTGGCCGCTCTTTTGGCGTCGAGCACCGAGCCAAGAACATTGGAGACATGGGCCAAGGCCACCAGCTTATGCCGATCCGTCAGCATCGCTTCTGCGGCATCAAGATCAATCCGGCCCTCTTCGGTCAAGGGGCAGACATCAATTTCAATGCCGATCCGGTCGCGCAGCATTTGCCAAGGCACAATGTTGGAATGATGTTCCAATTGCGAGAGGAGGATGCGGTCCCCCGACTGCAAAAGGCCGCCCCAGCTATAAGCCAGCAAGTTGATCGCCTCGGTCGCGCCGCGGACAAAGACAATCTCATTGGGGTCATTTGCCCCGACAAAGGATGCTATTTTTTTGCGGGCCAGTTCATAGGCCAGCGTCATATTGGCCGAGCGCGCATAGACGCCCCGATGGACCGTCGCATAATCTTCGCCCAGCGCACGGGACATGGCGTCGATCACAGCCTGCGGCTTTTGCGCCGTCGCGGCGGTGTCGAGATAATGCCAGTCCTTCAGGCCGGGGAAGTCGGCCTTGTAGTTCCCCTCCCGCAGGCGGGAGGGGTTAGGGGAGGGCCC
>CAMAQU010000043.1 GCA_945860425.1 Sphingomonas paucimobilis | reverse complement strand
AAAGCTGGCCAGCTTTGGTGGTTCCCTCTTCCCGTTTAACTGGGCCAAGCTGCTCTGGTGGCTGCGGCGGCCAAAAGTGCGCACCATGCGGGTGCCGCTGATGGGCGTGCTCAAGCGGCTTCAATCCTCCCGCATGGCTAGCCAATTGGCGTTTATGATGATCGAATATATTCGCCGCAATGCCATTTCCCATTATGGCGCAAGCCGCGGGGAGATTGGCTGGATCCTCGATGACAATCAGGGGATGAACGCGATTGCTGAAGCCATTAACAGCCATATCAACAAGGATTATTGGCTTTACGATAAGGCGCTGTGATCTGCGTCAGCGCCGCCGCCAGCGTTGAATAATGTGATGCGTTTTCGATACGGCGCACCTGAGGGGCAATAGGGAGTTTTTTGATCAGCGCCTCTGCCATGGCGGGCGGCGTCCAGTTATCCGCACCTCCATACCAAATATTGGTGGGTGTCTGCACCCGGCCCAGAAGATCGGACCAAGGGGCCACATAGGCGGTGATCTCGTCTCGATAGGCCTGCGCGCCGTCCGCCAGACAGTGGCGGGCGATATGGCCCCAGTCTCGAAGAAAGCCTGACTTGGCCTTCAGGGCAATGTCATCGCCCTGCGCCGTAGAGAAAATCTGGGCAGCAAAAAACTCAGGGGCAATGCGAGCCGCAAAAGCTTGCAACCGGGTCACCAGGCGAAACAATTTGGGGTTGTCGCGGGCTATGCGAAAGATCGGCCCACCCGCCATCTGGCCGAGAAAATCGCCAAGCGCCAAGGGGGCGGCAGGCGCAATCAGGTGGAGATGCGCGACACGTTCCGGCTGGTCGGCGGCAAAACGCAACGCACGAAACGCACCCAATGAAAATCCAATCAGTGTGACGGGCTGTGTGCCAAATTGCGCCCGGATTTGCGGGTCGAGAGGTCCATCCCGAAGGTTGGGCGCAAAAAGTCGCGACGGTGCGCCGCAGATGAGCGGCACTTCATCCGGAGACCCCGGCAGACCATGCAGATACACAAGCGGCGATTGCGCGCTCGTCAAGTCAGGTCGATCCAAGTCGGCGCGTGGTCGCTGGCCTTTTCCCGGCCCCGATAGTCCTTATCGACGCCCGCATTGCGCAGCCTGTCTGCGGCTTCAGGGGAGAGCATGAGATGGTCGATCCGAAAGCCGGAATCGCGCTGCCAAGCGCCGGCTTGATAATCCCAAAATGTCCAAAGCCCAGCCTTGGGGTGGCGGGCCTCTAGCGCGTCGGTCAGGCCGAGCATGGCAAGCCTGCGAAAGGCGGCCCGGCTTTCCGGTTGCATCAAGGCATCGTCCATCATGGACCGGGCATTGGCGATGTCGGCATCGGTTGGGATGACATTATAATCGCCCGCCAGCACCAGCGGAATTTCAAGCGCCATGAGGTCTGCGGCGCGCGCATGAAGCCGGTCAAACCATTTCAATTTATAGTCAAATTTTGGCCCCGGCTGAGGATTGCCATTGGGCAAATAGATAGAGGCCACGCGCAGGCCGAAAATATCGGCCTCAATATAGCGGCTATGATCATCTTCGGGGTCGCCGCCAAGGCCGCGCTGCACCTCAACGGGCATGCCCCCCCGCGCCAATATGGCAACGCCGTTAAAGCCCTTTTGGCCATGCCACACGCCATGATATCCAGCGGCCGCAATATCGGCGATGGGCAGGGTTTCGTCGCTGGATTTCAGCTCTTGCAGGCAGACAATATCAGGCGTCTGCTCTTCCAGCCATTCGATCAGGCGGGGCAGGCGGGCTTTAATGCCATTCACGTTGAACGTGGCAATCCGCATGCCTGTGCGTCAGACGGAAAAGCTGGCGCCGCATCCGCATCCGGACGCCGCATTGGGGTTGGTCACGCGAAACGCAGCGCCGCCGAGCGACTCCACATAATCCACGGCCGCACCATCCACCAGATCAAGGCTGATCGGATCGACGACCAGCGTCACCCCATCGGTTTGCGATACAAGATCTTCTGCCTCCACCGCATCGGCAAGGCCAAAGCGATATTGAAAGCCCGAACAGCCCCCGCCATCAACTGAGAGACGCAGGATGGCAGGCTTGCCCTGTTTGGCCGCAATCGCGGCCACACGCGCCGCAGCGCTTGGTGTCAGATCAACTTGGTGCATAGGACTTAGATAGGCGGGGGAGGGCGGCGCGGCAAGCAGCGCCTGCGCACGTCAGATTATTCTGCCTTCGCCGGGCCGCCGAGCGCAACATTTCCAGAAGCGCGACGCTCCATCGCCAGCAAATAGCTGTCGGTGCGCAGGAACGGAGTAGGGTTCACCGCACGGCCTTCTAAGCGCACTTCATAATGAAGATGGCTGCCTGTGGAGCGGCCGGTGGAGCCCATCAGGCCAATCAACTGGCCGCGCTTTACGCGGCTGCCGGGAGTGGCGATGATGGAGGAGAGGTGGCCATAGCGCGTCTGAATGGCGCCACCATGGTCAATCTCTACCAGATTGCCATAGCCGCCAACCCAACCGGTGCGGCCCACAATGCCATCTGCTGTGGCATAAATAGGTGTGCCGACGGGGCCAGGAATATCCACGCCGGAATGCATGGCAGCACCCCCGCGAAACGGATCAGACCGGACGCCAAAGCCGCTCGACAGCGAAATGGGCAGGGTCACGGGCTTAGACGATGGAATAGCGACAAAGGCCTGCGCCTTGGTGTCGAGCTTCTTCCAGCTGTTGAACAAGGCGCGAAACTGAGGATCAGCCTTGTCTGAAGATTTAGCGGGCGCAACCGAGGAGAAGGGACCACCCACGGCCGGTGCCTTATTGGCCTGTTGGGCTGATGCTGGCGATGCCACAAAAGCAAAAGCTGCCAAAGCCATCAACAAGCTCATGCCGCGCGCACCCATTTGGCTGGCGATGCGCGACGACGCGCGGATAAATCCGCCATCCCGCTCCAGCCTGTTGGGCATTGTCGAAACCGACAAACGCGCCATGAAGAAACCCCCGAATTAAACCCGTTTGGTGGCCAGAGAAGCTCCAAGTCACCGTCGAGAGGGGGGATGGGCAATCCGATCCGCGGGATCAAGGCCGCCATAATAGTCCCGCGTTAAACCGGCGCTGAGACGCGCTGAGTCGTTGAATGGAGGCTTAAGCGGCCCGCGAAAGTGCCGTTTCACGAGCATTTGCCAATGATTCGGCGCAACAAGGCCAGATGATTCGCATATCGTCTGGAACCATTTAGACCCAAAGCCGACATGGCGGATTTCATCGGTATAAATGCGGGAGAGAATCTGCGCACTGCGCGCATCGCCCATGGCGGCCAGCCGATCGATTGTGGCGGGGCTGACATCCAGCCCACGGGCTTCCAAGACCATCGGGACAATGGCGAGGCGGGCGAGCACATCGCCGGATGTTTCTGCCGCCGATTCCCAAAGTCCATCATGCGCAGGAAGCGCGCCATAATGGCTCCCAAAGCTGGCGAGCCGACGTTCCAGCAGCATGAAGTGCATCGCCTCATCCGCGCCAACCGACAGCCAATCGTCGACAAAGTCTTTGGGCTGATCCGCGCCAAAGCGCCCCGCCATGTCAAAGGCCAGATCAATGGCCGAAAATTCGATATGGGCAAAGGCATGGAGCAGCGCGATCCGCCCGGCGATCGATCCGGCCCGCCGGCGCGCGGGCATCTGTGTCGGGGCCAAAAGCTCGGGATGCGCCGGCCGCGCAGGTCGGGCGGGCATGGCCACATCAAAGTGATGCGTCAGCCGCCCCAACCGCCAGTCGCGCGCCACCTGCCGTGCGCGCCGTACCTTTTCGCGCGGCTCCGCCGCTCCCAATACTGAGGCTATGGCGCTTGAGATGCTGGTCATGCGAACAGGGGTCAAAGCGCCTTTGCGGCCTCCAGCACCTCAGCGGCATGGCCGGGCACCTTCACCTTGCGCCAGATGCGCGCGATTGTGCCATCGGCGCCGACGAGAAAGGTCGCGCGCTCAATGCCCATATATTTGCGGCCGTACATCGCCTTTTCGACCCAAGTCCCAAAGGCCTCACACACGCCGCCTTCGGCGTCGCTGCCAAGCGCAATGTTCAGATCATATTTGGCCTGAAACTTTTTGTGGCTGGCGACGCTATCCTTTGAAATGCCGACAATGGCCGCGCCTGCGGCGGCAAACTCACCAGCAAGAGCTGTAAAGTCCTGCGCCTCGCGCGTGCAGCCAGAGGTATCGTCCTTAGGGTAGAAATACAGCACCAGCTTGCGGCCCGCATAGTCCTTGACCGAGGCCGGTCCTTCGGCTGTTTCAAAACGCGCATCGGGCGCGGGGCTGCCGTCTTTTAACATGTCATTGTCCTTTTATGGCGATCACGGATCCCCACTCTCGCGCCACGCTCTGCCGCACAGTTTCCAGCTGCGCAAGCAGGTCTGGCCAATTCTGTGTGCCGCAGGCCTGGGCAATAACGGGCTGGGTGACGGCGCTTGGCAGTTGCAGGCTAGGGGCCATCAGGCGCACCGCAACCAAGGTGCGCGTCAGCAAGGCATGGGCCTGCTGCATCTCGCTGGGCAACAGGCCTTCTGCCACAAGCTGCGCAATCGCTGTGCCCAGCGACGGGGTCAGGCCCTTACCATGCGCCAGCTGGAGAACATGGGTCAGAAACTCCAGATCCACCAGCCCGCCCGATGCCAGCTTGACATCCAATGGCCCTAAAGGCGGCTTATGCGCTGCCATATCGCTGCGCATCTTAGCCGCATCGGTGATCATCTGCGCTCGGTCTCGTGGGGCGGTCAGAACAGAGGTGATAATGGTCTGCGCCGCTGCTTGGGCGGTGGGCGATCCATAAACGGGCCGGGCCCGGGTCAGCGCCATATGTTCCCAAGTCCAGGCATTTTCCCTCTGGTATCTGGCAAAACTTTCAAGCGAGATGGCAAGCGGCCCATCATTGCCAGAAGGGCGCAGGCGCGTATCCACATCGTAAAGCGCACCTG
Source organism: Sphingomonas paucimobilis (assembly GCA_945860425.1). Lineage (GTDB taxonomy): Bacteria > Pseudomonadota > Alphaproteobacteria > Sphingomonadales > Sphingomonadaceae > Aquisediminimonas > Aquisediminimonas paucimobilis_A. The sequence continues at coordinate 5,471 of CAMAQU010000043.1, read as the reverse complement.
CGGCTGTCGGAACGGACAAGCCATTGGTCACGCGCTGGCTTAGCCGATTGAAATAATGCACCGCACCTAAAGGCTTTGCACCGTCCGATGTGGCGGAGAAATCGCCTGTAAACAGGTAAATCAGGTCTAGGTCAGATGCGTGGGTCAATTCTGCACCGCCCATGCGGCCCAAAGCGAGGATAACCAGTTCGCCCCCCGGCACACGGCCATGTGTCTTTTCAAATTCGGCAATGGTGGCGTCAGCAATCACGCAGATTGCAGCTTCGGCAATGCGGGCATAGCCGCCCGCTACATGGAGCGCATCTTGCGCCCCACCAACAAGCTGCACGCCGAGTGCAAAGCGCATTTCCCCGACAAGGCGGCGGACATGATCCAGCGTGTCTTCCAGCGTTTCTCCGCCGAACAACAGGCCGCAAATGTCATCAACGCTGCCCGGCGGGTCAAAGGCAGAGGCATCAATCAAGCGATCGAGCATTGCCGGGCGCTGGCCCAATTGTTCGGCCAATGTGGGGGCGTGACACAGGATATCGGCCAGCATGGCGAGCAAAGCGGGCCGCGCTTCGAGCAGGCGGAAAAGATTAATCGCGCTGGGCAGGCGCTCCACGATTGTTGAAAACTGGTTGATCGCGGTCAGCGGGTCTGGCGCATGGCCCAGCCCCTCGATCAGCTGCGGCAGAACCGCCTCCAAAGCCTCATGCGCGGCCGGCGTGCGCACCGCCCGCACCGCGCCGCTGCGCCAATGCTGAATGCGCTGAATGGCAGGGCTGGGGTCTGCAAAACCGGCTGCGCGCAAGGCCGTTTCCAGCGCTTCCTCTTGGCTTGGGAGGGAGGGGCGTTCCGGCCCGTCTAGGCTGTCATAGAGTGTGCCAACGGCCGCGATGTCGGGCGCAAGTCCCGCGAGCAAGGCCTGCCCATCCTCCAGCCCGGCGAGCTGCGCCACATTATCAAGGGCATCTGCATCGCGCGGCAGGCTATGGGTTTGTTGATCATCGACCATTTGCAGCCGATGCTCAATTTCCCGATAGCGGCGATAGGCATGGGATAGGGTCTCGGCCGTATCTGCCGGGATATGGCCTGCGGCTGCCAGCGCGTTCAGGGCTGCAATCGTTGAGGGCGCCCGCAAATCTGCATCCCGCCCGCCATGGATCAGCTGGTGGATTTGGGCAAAAAATTCACATTCTCTTATGCCGCCACGGCCGCGCTTTAGGTCAAAGCCGGGGCCGAAACGCTGGCCTTGCGCATAATGGTCGCGGATGCGGTGCGACATCGCCCGAATGTCCCGGATCGCCCCAAAATCCAGCCCGCGCCGCCAGACAAAGGGCCGCAGCGCCTGGGTGAAATATTGGCCGAGCCTGAGATCGCCCGAACAGGCGCGCGCCCGGATGAAGGCCGCCCGTTCCCAAGCGACAGCTTGCGACTCATAATAGGTGATGGCGGCATCCACCGTCATCACAATTGGGGTGACCTCAGGTGTCGGCCGAAGGCGCAGGTCAATGCGGAACACATAGCCATGTTCGGTGCGGGCCTGCATCAGTTCCACAATGCGCCGCCCCATGCGGACCGCCGCTTCCACCGGCTCATCGCGGGCGCGGCAGGGCAGGGTTTCAGGATCAAAGATTAATATGGGGTCGATGTCGGATGAATAGTTCAGCTCTCGGCTGCCATGTTTGCCGAGCGCAATCGCGGCAAGGCCGATGGCCGGGGCGCCGGGCTGATATTCCGAAATGGCCGCAGCAATCGCGCGGTCGAGCGCGGTGTCGGCAAAGTCGGACAAGGCCAGCGTCACGCCTTCTAGATCAAGCACGCCTGATAGGTCGCCAATCGCAACGGCCAGCGCCAATTGCCCCTTGGCCCGACGCAGCGCCTGCCCAACGGGCATGTCAGGATCATAATCCCGGTCTGGCAAAGCAAGCGCAGCATTAAGGTCTCCTGCCGCCAAAAGATCACGCACCGCAATATGCTGCCCCATGAGTTGGCGCAGATGGGGGGCATGGCGTTCGGCGCGGGATAATGCTTCGTTCAGCTTGGCGACAGACATGAGGGTCATTCTACGCGGATCGTCCCAACAGAAAAGCTTTAAGGAGCCCCCTCATGGTCCGCAGATCAATTATCCTGTTTTTCGCCGCAACGGCCGTTCTGATCAGCGGCTGCAACACGGTCAAAGGCCTTGGCCGTGACATTGAATCGGCCGGCAAGGCGGGGGAAGAGGCGATTAAGCAATAGGCCCAATGCCCGCGTCAGTCAGCGGCGGCCAGATTTTCCTTGGCGCGTCGCCGCTCGGTGAACCAGATGGCGATGATCGCAAGCTCATAGAGCACGCACAAAGGTACAGCGAGCAACAGCTGCGAGACAATATCTGGCGGCGTCAAAACGGCCGCAACAACAAAGGCCCCAACAATCGCGTAACGCCGCCCGTCTCTCAATTGGGTGCGCGTGACCAGCCCGGCGCGTTCCAGCAGCATCAAGAGCACGGGCAGGAGAAAGCCAACGCCAAAGCCAAAGACAAATTTCGTAACAAAATTCAGATAGTTCCCGACACCGGGCAACGCCTCTTGCGTTACCCCACCGACATTGCCGGAATAGCTGAGCAAAAATTCCAGCGCGACCGGCATAGCGACGAAATAGGCCATGCTCGCCCCGGCGGCGAACAAGATTGGCGTCATGATCAGAAAGGGCAGAAACGCTCTCTTCTCATTCACATACATGCCCGGCGCAACAAAGCGCCAGATTTGCGTCGCGATCACCGGAAAGGCGACCATGGTGGCTGCAAAAAATGCAACTTTGATTTCTACAAAAAAGGCTTCGAAAATATCGGTGTAGATAATCTTGCCTTGGCCTGCCTTCAGCAAAGGTTGAACCAGTACGGCAAAAATATCTTTCGCAACATAGAGGCAGCCGAAAAAGGCCAGCGCCAATGCGGCGAATATCCAAAGCAACCGTCGCCGCAGCTCAATCAAATGCTCGATCAGCGGCATACGGGTTTCATCAATCCCGCTCATGAGGGCGTGCCTTTGGGCAATATGGGCGGTTCAGCTTCAGCCGGAGGCTCCGCCGCGTTGGTTTTTTCTGCCTCTGCAGGGGCGGGCATCACGGGGTGTTCCCGCATGATGCGTTCATTTTCCGCCCGCCATTTTTCTTCCATCTCGCGCAGTTCTGCTTCGCGCACCATTTCGTCAAAGCCAGACCGGAATTGCCGAGCCACACCCTTCGCCTTGCCAACCCAATGACCGACGACGCGCATGAGGCGTGGCAAATCTTTCGGGCCGATCACGACAAGCGCAACAATGGCAACCAAAAGCAGCTCGCTGGACGCAATGTCAAACATGGGCCGAATCAGGCCTGCTTGTCAGTTTGCTTTTCCGCTTCAACAGGGGTCGGCGCAGCGGTTTCGATGCGCGGCGCAGGCTTTGCGGCGTCATCTTCGGCCATGCCTTTTTTGAAGCTCTTAATGCCCTTGGCGACATCGCCCATCATGTCGGAAAACCGCCCCTTGCCAAACAACAGCAGGATGAGGATGCCGACGACCAGCCAATGCCAGATGCTGAAACTACCCATAAAAATCTCCATTGGGGCAAGCACGACCCAGCCGGGGCAGGGGGCTTGATGAAACTAACTTAGGCGCTTTCGTCGTCGCTTTCTAGGTCGGGCGTATCTGGATCATCGCCGCCCTGAAGATCCAGCGCGTCAAAGGCCAGATCGACCGGATCCAAAAGTCCGGCGGCCCGCAAATCCTCAATTCCCGGCAGATCTCGGCGGTTTTCTAGGCCGAAATGGGCCAGGAACGCAGACGTTGTGGCAAAGGTCAGCGGCCGACCCGGCGTTTCGCGTCGGCCCGCCGGGCGCACCCAACCTGCCTCCATCAGAACATCCAACGTGCCTTTGGAGATCTGCACACCGCGAATCGATTCGATTTCGGCCCGGCTCACCGGCTCATGATAGGCGATGATCGCCAGTGTCTCGATTCCGGCGCGGCTGAGCTTGCGGCTTTCCTCGCGTTCGCGCCGCAAAATATGGGCCAGATCGCCTGCTGTCTGAAAATGCCATTTGCCGCCGCGGTCGACCAAGTTGATGCCGCGGCTGGCATAGAGCGCCGCAAGCGATTGAAGGGCGGCCTTCACGTCAACGTCCGGCCCGACATAGGCGGCAATATCTTGCACCGACAGCGGCTCAGATGCAGCAAAAAGCGTCGCCTCCACGGCGCGGGTGTCATCCTGTGTGGGGTCGGGGATCATCATCTCTGTCATGCGGCCCGCACATATAAGGGGGCAAAGGCATCGTCTTGGCGCAGCGCGATCTTGCCCTGACGGGCGAGTTCAAGCGTTGCTACAAAGCTTGATGCCAAAGCCGATTTGCGGAATTGCGGATCATCGCTTTCGGGCAGGAAGCGATGAATAACCGTCCATTCGACCATCGATCCGACCAGCCGAGACACCCGGTCAATTGCCTCTTCCAGCGTCAGGACATTGCGTTGATGGACGATATGGAGCGGCGGCTCTGCCCGGGCTTTGATATGGCCATAGGCTTGGATCAGGTCAAATAGGCCAGAGTCCCATTTCGCTTTGCGGACAACGCGCAAACCCTCTGGCGCGCCGCGTGCAAAGACATCCCGGCCCAGTCGATCCCGCGCCATCAGCCGTGCACCCGCTTCGCGCATCGCATTGAGCCGTTCCAGCCGCAATTGCAGGCGCAGGGCCAGTTCTTCGGGGCTGGGTTCAATTTCCGGGTCTTTGGGCAAGAGTAGCCCGGATTTGAGATAAGCAAGCCAAGCCGCCATCACGAGATAATCGGCCGCAATCTCCAGCTTGAGGGTGCGGGCGTCGTTAATATAGGCCAGATATTGATCGACCAGCGCCAAGATCGACATTTCCCGCAAATCGACCTTTTGCGTCCGGGCAAGCGTGAGCAGCAGATCAAGCGGACCTTCCCAGCTGCCCAGATCAACCGTCAGACGGTCTTCCTCAACGGGCGGGGGCGCCTCAAAGCTGTCTAGAACCAATTGTTCGCCCGTCATGCGGATCCTATCCCGCCAGCGCCAAGAGCGCGTCGCGCTTTGCCATAAGTTCGGCAATGCGATCGGGGCGATTTACCGGTGTGCATCTCGCCATAGCAGCGTCGAGCCGCACCCGCGCGCCGGGCGTGATTTCAGGAAGCAGATTGGCAATGGCGACCATTTCGTCAAACCGCCCCCAGCAATTGAGCGCAACATCGCACCCTGCCGCCACACAATCGGCCGCGCGCTGCGGCACGTCGCCTTTCAGGGCCTTCATGTCGAGGTCGTCGCTCATCAAGAGGCCGGTAAAGCCAATTTTGCCGCGGATAATCTCAGTGATGATGGTGGGGGACATGGTCGCGCACCGATCCTTATCCCAGGCGGGAAAGACAATATGCCCGGTCATGCCCATTGGCGCATCTTTGAGCGCGGCAAAGGGGGCCAAATCTTGTTCCAGATCGGCGTCACTGGCGGAGACGCT
>CAMAQU010000042.1 GCA_945860425.1 Sphingomonas paucimobilis | reverse complement strand
CCAGCTTTTCATTAATGTCGGGCAGCACCAACATGAAGGCAACCGGTTCCCCATCATATTCGGCGATCATGATGAGGTCTTCATACACAAGCGGCTTTAGCTTTTTGCCGACATAGGCAATTTCCGCGTCAGTCAGCGGAACGAAGCCCCAATTGTCGCTCCAAGCATCATTGAGAATACCCAGAATAAGCGCCGCTTCTTCATCAAATCGCGCTTTGTTGACCGGGCGGATGCGAATACGGGCATTGCGCTCTCCCGCTGCCACGATCCGCTGCACCAATTCTGGAAAGGGATTGGAGATATCCAATTCCCAAGTGCGCAGCGACTTTACAAAGCGATAACCGGCCGCCTCGATCCAGCCCTGATAGGCCGCCGCATTATGGCCCATCATCACGGTTGGGGGATGGTCAAATCCTTTGACCAGCAGGCCGGGCTCATCCCAGATGGAAATTGACAAGGGCCCCAGCGCGCGCGTCATACCCTTGGCGCGCAACCAATCTTCCGCGGTCGCAATCAGGGCCTGGGCGACCTCTGCATCTTCTGCTTCAAATAGACCCCAATTGCCCGTGCCCGGCCCCATGCCTTGTTCGGCAGGCTGGGTGAGAGCCAAATGATCAATATGCGCCGAAATACGGCCGACAACATGGCCTGCCCGCTCCGCAAGAAAAAGCTGCGCCTCACCATGTCCAAACCAAGGGTTTTTGCCGGGCGTCAGCAGGCCGTGCACTTCATCCTTGAGCGGGGCGACCCAGTTCGGATCATCCGCATAAAGCCGAAAGGGCAGATCGACAAAGGCGACCCGGTCTGCCTTTGACTGAACAGGACGAATGTTAAAACTGATCTGGGTCACTGATTAATGTCCTCTGCCACCCCAATAATGGCTGCCAAGTCTCGCCTTCCCAAAGGCTTGTCAAGGCGGCGCATGAATATGGCCTGCGGAGTGTCGCCATCATCCTGCCATGTTGATCGGCTTTATCGAACGTGAGACATAGGACAAGTTATGACGAACACGCGCCTTTCTGCTGAAACGGATCTTGCCGCCGCGCCGCGCGCGGCAGGGGCTATTCCGCTTGCCCAACATCCCGATGATGCCGCGATGATCCGGGCGGCGGCAGAATTGACACGCGATCTCAATGCCCCCCGCCCAGATATTTACTGGCCGGACTTTCTGATCTGTGCCGCGCTTGGCTATGGCGCGATGGCGCTTGCCATTGCGGCAGGCTCGCCTGCGGCCATGATCGGCTGGGGCCTAGTGTCTGTCCTCACGCTCTATCGCGCGGCCCTGTTCATTCATGAGTTGACGCATATTCGGCCAACGGCGCTTCCCGGCTTTCGCTTTGCTTGGAATGTGATCATTGGCGTGCCGCTGCTCGCGCCATCTTTCCTCTATGAAGGGGTGCACAGCCTTCATCATGCGCGCACGCGCTATGGCACGGGTGAAGACCCGGAATATCTGCCCTTGGCCTTGATGAAGCCATGGACGGTTCCCGCTTTCGTGCTGATTTCGGCATTGGCCCCAGTGGGCGTATTGCTCCGCTTTGGGCTGTTGTCGCCGCTTTCGCTTTTGTCTGGCAGGTTACGCCGCCTGATCATTGAGCGCTATTCCAGCCTGTCGATCAACCCGAATTTCCGACGCCGTATGCCCGAAGGCGCATTCCGCCGGATGTGGCTTGCACAGGAGATAGCGGCGAGCCTTTGGGCCATCACGCTGATCACGCTGGTCGCAACGGGCATCATCCCGCTGCGCGCATTTTTAATTGCCGCCGGAATTCACTCCGCCCTTGTCGTCGTCAATCAGGTGCGCACTTTGGTTGCCCATCTTTGGCAAAATGATGGTGATGTGATGAGCGTGACGGGGCAATATCTGGATAGTGTGAATGTCCCGCCACCGGGCCTCTTGCCCGCCATCTGGGCCCCTGTTGGGTTGCGTTATCACGCCTTGCATCATTTGCTGCCGGGCCTACCCTATCACGCACTGGGTGAGGCGCATCGGCGGTTGGTCGCAGCACTGCCTGCGACCTCTACCTATCATGGGGCAAATTATTCGGGGCTTCCGGGCCTTGCATGGCGCCTTGTACGCAGCACGCAGACCAGCTCTGGCGGGCGCTAAGCCTATTCTTCGGTTTTGATCAGCACATATTCACCGATCAGAAGAAACAGCAGGAACGGACCCCAAGCGGCGAGCAGCGGCGGATATATGCCCAAATCTCCCATGGCGAGGCCAAAATTATCCGCCACAAAATAGGCAAAGCCCAGCGCCATGCCGACCACGGCGCGCACAAAGAGCCGGCCTGAACGCGCAACGCCAAAGGCCGCTACAGCTGCCAGCAACGGCATGAGAAGCGTCGACAGCGGCCCTGAAATCTTATGCCAAAGCGCCGCCTTGAGCGATTGGGTCGGTCGCCCGGCGGCTTCCAGATCATCAATCGCACGCCATAGGGCAAGGAAGGACAGGCCGGCAGGATCAACGCTGGCCAGCGTAAACTGATCTGAGGTCACTCCCTTCGCAAGGCGGGCCGTGCCGATCTTTTTTAAACGTCCTTCGCCCACGTCAAACTGCGTCACATCGGTGAATAACCAGCGATCCCCAGTCGGGCGGCCGGTGCGCGCGCGGGTGATGGTTTGCAGCGTCCCATCGGTCCGGCTGTAGATGACAATATCGGTCAATCTGGTCGCAGGGCCTTTGCCCTCAACCGAACCGACGCCAATCAGATTATTCCCATCGCGCACCCAAATGTCGGATTGAATGCGACTGTCCATCGGGATGGCCGCATAATCCACCTTTTGCCAGCGGTTGAGTGTGGCTGTTGAGCGGCTCACAATCCCATCATTAAACGCAAAGGCAAGGGCAGCCACCCCAAGACTGGCGAGGATTAAGGGCGCCAGAACCTGATGCGCCGAAAGGCCAGAGGCCTTCATCGAAATAACTTCGCTATTCTGGTTGAGCGTGATCATGGTGATCAATGTGCCCAGAAGAACGGAGAAGGGCAGAAACCGCTGAATAATCTGGGGCGTTCGCATCGACACATAACGCCACAAATCGCCATTATCATTGCCGGCAACGGCCAAAATCTTATCCGATTCCCCCAATAGGTCGAGCGCCTGCAACACCAGCACCAGCGCGGCGAGCACCGCAAATGTCCGCACCAGAAATAAGCGCGCCATGTAAAAAGCCATGGTCCGCGAGGGGAAGAAGTGTGTCTGCATCACGCGTCTGCCGATCTGGGGGCGGGGCGAGCAAAAAGCTGGCGAACAGCTTTACCCATTTTCTCAAAGCCGCGTTCTAAGGCACCAATGGGTTGGCCGCCCGGCTTGTGCGCCAAAGTCCAATACATCCAGCAGATGAGAAGCCCGAACAGCAAGAAGGGCGTCCACAAAGCGATCAGCGGATCCACCTTGCCAAGCGAGCCCATGCCTTCGGCCCATTCGTTGATCTTATGATAAGTCACAACCATCACAATCGATAAGAACACCCCCAGTGCCGACGAAGATCGCTTGGGCGGCACGGCCAGCGCAACAGCCAGCAAAGGCAGCAGCAACATCATGGCCACTTCAACAAGCCTGTAATGAAAATTGGCGCGACTTTCTGTGCGCAGCGTCAGCGGAGACCCTTTATCGTAAGATACCTGAACAAGTTCGGGGATGGTCAGCTCTCGATCCTTATCCCCCCGGTTTCGAAAGGCCTCAATCTTGGGCAGGTCGATGGGCAAATCATGCGCCGTGAATGAAAGAACGCGCGGCTGGCGATAGCTTGGCGCATCATGCACCAAAACCCCATTTTTGAGACGCAAGATAATGACGTCCGGATCATCGGTGGCCCTGAAGGTGCCGCTTTGCGCGGTCACAGACATCGCCTGACCATTTTTGCCATTGGCGCGGACGAAAATGCCGTAAAGATCCTGTCCCTGATTTTCGCTGCGCTCAATCCGCATCGTCATGCGCTCCCCAAAACGGGTGAATTCCCCCACCTTGATGGAGGCCCCCAGCGCGCCTGACCGCAATTCAAACCGAAGCCCTTCATAGGCATAGCGGGCATAGGGCTGCACAAAACCGACAATGGCAAGGTTCACAAGCGCAAGGCCAATCGCGAAGATATAGGGCACCCGCAACAACCGGCCATAGCTCATCCCCACAGCCTTGAAGACATCCAATTCTGACGACAGGGCAATTTTGCGAAAGGCCAGCAAAATGCCCAGCATCAAGCCAATGGGAATGCCCAAAGAAAGATATTCCGGCATCAGGCTGGCGAGCATCCGCCAGACGACGCTGACAGGCCCGCCTTCTTGCGCCACAAAGTCAAAAAGACGCAGCATTTTATCAAGCACGAGCAGCATCGCCGAGATGATCAGCGTTGAGAAAAGCGGCACGGCAATCAGCCTGGCAATATATCGATCAGTCGAAGTTAGCATCTCAACTCAGATTTTGGTCACGTCCTGACCATGATTTGGCCGCAAATCAATTCCAGAACGCATCGTGGAGCAAGGATTAGGTGAGTCTGGGCATGAGTGCAAACGGCCGGGCGCATTTTTCGGAGTGATCAAAACGGTGACAAAATGGCCAAAATCCATAAGTGCTTTGGGCACTGCCAGCGTGACCCTTGTCGCTCTGGTTGCTAGCGCAGGGACCGCGGAGACGCTCGGGCCAAATCCTGTCCTGTGCGCAAATGGCAGCGAGCCATCGGTTTTGGTGAAGATTTCCGGCCTTAAGCACCGCAATGGGACAATTCGTGTGCGCACCTTTGCGGGCGACCCCAACACATATTTCAACAAGAAACATACCCATCGCCGGGCACAATATGCCCTTCCCAGCAGCGGCCCGGTTGAAGTGTGCGTTCCCCTTGGCGCGCCCGGTGTCTATGCCATTGACGTGCGGCATGACGCGAACGGAAATGGTGACACCGACAGGTCAGATGGCGTCGGCGCATCAGGCAACCCGAAATTTTCCCTTTTCAGCGTCATTTTCGGCAAACGCCCGCCCGCGCAGCAGGTGCAGGTCAATGTTGGCAATGGCACAATCGTGGTCCCCGTGACCGTTCGGTATCTCTAGGGATGGCGCTGGTCGCTCTCCTCTCCAACCCCAATTCCACGGGCAATCGTGCGCTGTTGCCGCGCATCCGTTCCTTTTGCGCGCAGCATCCGGAAGTGTTTCATTATGAAGTCGAAGATGCCGGCCAGATTGGCGACGCACTTGCCTCCATTGCCCGTGTTTCTCCCAAAGTCCTGATTCTAAACGGGGGGGATGGCACGGTGCAGGCGGCACTCACCGAATTGCATCATGGGGGCCATTTTAAGGGGGGCTTGCCGCCTTTGGCGGTCCTGCCCAATGGCAAGACAAATTTGATCGCGCTGGATCTGGGGGCTGATAGCGACCCGGTTCAGATGCTCGCGCAGATTGTAGAGATCGCCCGCGATGATCTTGATCGCCATGTTGTGGAGCGCGAACTGATTTCGCTGAGCGAAGGCGAGCAGGGCAATCGTCCGGTGATGGGCATGTTTTTAGGCGGCGCGGGGCTGGCCGACACCATCTTGTTCTGCCGCGAAAAACTCTATCCCTTGGGACTTCCCAATGGGCTGTGTCACATTATTGCGGGCTTTGCGGCTATTTTTGCGATGATCACGGGGCTGCATGCGCGGTTCCTGCCACCGCAACCCAATCCCGTGACAGTCTCCCTCATCCGGGAAGGTGAAGGCACACGCCTTTTTTCCTTCCTCATTGTCACAACGCTTGAAAAGCTGCTGCTGATGGGCCGAGCGGAACGGGACGCGCCCATGGGTTTGAAGCTGTTGGCCATAGAAAAATCCGGCAAAGTCTTGCTGCGTGCTTTTGCCGCCGCCATCGCTGGAAAGCTTGGCCGCGAACATGTGGAAGGCGTGCATATGCGTCATGGCGATGTCATCCGCATTGAAAGCGACGCCACAAGCGTGATCCTGGATGGGGAGACGTATCACGCAACGCGTGGCCGGCCCATTGTGCTGCGGTCCACGCCGCCCATTCATTTCCTAAAGCTGGCCGTGTGACCGTTTTCGCGTCGCTGGTTGAAGATGAACTGACCCAGCCTGTGCTGCTAGAAGTGCAGGCGCTGGCCAAGGCAATTGCGGCCCAATATGGCGACGCTGCCCGCGCGATCCTTTTCTACGGGTCGTGCCTGCGCGAAGCCCGGCTGGATGGGCTGATGCTGGATTTCTACCTGATCGTCTCTGGCTATCGCGCCGCCTATGACACGCGCTGGATGGCGACGGCCAACCGCCTCATCCCCCCCAATGTCTTTCCCTTTGCCCATGCAGGGCTTGCCGCAAAATATGCCGTGCTGAGCGAGGCGGATTTTGCAGCGCTGACCCAGCCAAGTGCATCGACCGTCTCTGTCTGGGCGCGCTTTGCGCAGCCATCTCGCCTTGTCTGGGCCGCAGATGACGCCGCGCGCAGCCGGGCTATCGCCGCTGTGGCTCAGGCCGCCCCCACTCTATTCGCGCTGGCCCGTCCGTTGACCTCCTCAGACGATCCAGTCGAGATTTGGCGCACGGGCTTTGCCCGCACCTATGGGTGCGAATTGCGGGCAGAGCGCACCGACCGATCCGGCTCGATCGTAGATGCGGACGAGGCTCGCTATCTCAAATTTGGTGCCGCCATCCCCAAGATAACGACCATGACCCGGCCCGCCGCCGAGCGCATTTGGCGCGGATTGCAGCGTCGCGGAAAACGCGCCAGTATTTTGCGGCTTGCCAAAGCCAGCCTGACCTTTGCTGGCGGCATTGATTATCTCGCTTGGAAAATTAATCGCCATGCGGGCACCGCCATCACCATCACGCCTTGGCAACGCCGCCACCCCATTTTGGCCGCGTTCTTTTTAGTACCCAAACTTTTGCGACAAGGGGCTGTCCGCTAGGTCTAATTACCATAGGCGCACAGTGATTTGCCCCTTGCGTTGCAGGCCCCAAAGGGCAATTTAAATCCTTATGAGCCATTTTGACCGTCCGGCGGTAACGGCCGTGCTTGGGCCGACAAATACGGGCAAGACGCATCTGGCCGTAGAGCGGCTGTGTGCGCATTCCAGCGGCATCATGGGCTTTCCCCTGCGGCTTTTGGCGCGCGAAGTTTATGATCGTGTGGTGCGGATCAAAGGCGCGCGTCATGTCGGCCTGATCACGGGGGAGGAAAAAATCCTGCCGCCCGATGCCCGCTGGCTGTTGTGCACGGCAGAATCCATGCCGGTTGACAAGGATGTGTCCTTTGTTGCGCTGGATGAAGCGCAACTGGGCGTCGATGCAGAGCGGGGGCATGTCTTTACCGATCGCCTACTGCGCGCGCGCGGTCGCGATGAAACCATGATCCTGGGATCAGAAAGCCTGACACCTATGGTGCGGGGATTGGTTCCGGACGCCGAGATTATTTCCCGGCCCCGTTTTTCGCAGCTGAGCTATGCGGGCCCGAAGAAATTATCGCGCCTGCCGCCTCGTACCGCCATTGTCGCCTTTTCCGCCGAGCATGTTTACGCGGTTGCGGAAATGCTGCGTCGGACGCGCGGCGGGGCAGCCGTGGTCATGGGCGCCCTGTCGCCCGCCACCCGCAATGCGCAGGTCGCCATGTATCAGGCGGGCGAAGTCGATTATCTGGTCGCAACCGACGCCATTGGCATGGGTCTGAACATGGATGTGGGCCATGTCGCCTTTGCCAGCCTGACCAAATTTGATGGCAAGAAACAACGGCGCCTGTCCTTGCCCGAAATGGCGCAGATCGCCGGGCGCGCGGGGCGGCACCAGCGCGACGGCACATTTGGCGTGCTCGCCGGGGGGCCGGATGCGGCCGAATTTTCCGAACTGGATATTGACCGGATTGAGGCGCACCGCTTTCAACCGCTGGATCATCTGCTGTGGCGCAATCCAGATTTGGACTTTTCCTCCATTGACGATTTGATCGCATCGCTGGAGGTGAAGCCAGATCAGCCCTTGTTGCGGGCAGCGCCGGAGGCCGTTGACCAAGCCGTGCTGCGCGTCCTGTCTGGCGACGCCAAAGTGCGAGATCGCGCCAGTCGCCCGGCCATGATTGCCCGGCTCTGGTCGGCCTGCGGCTTGCCCGATTTCCGCAAATTGGGGCCAGAGCATCATGCCCGGCTCGTCGGCCAAATGTTCAGTTTTTTGAGCGAAGGCAATGGCACCATATCCGCGGATTGGTTTGGCCGGGAACTGACCCGGCTCGACAGCATCCAAGGCGATGTCGACACATTGGCGGCGCGCATCGCGGCGGTGCGCACCTGGGCCTATGTTGCCCACCGCAAAGATTGGTTGGAAGACCCTGTGCATTGGGCCGACAAAACCCGCACGCTCGAACTCAAGCTCTCCGACGCGCTGCACCAAAAGCTGACCGAGCGTTTTGTCGACCGGCGCACTTCTGTGTTGATGAAGACCATCGGCAATGATCCGGCCTTGCTGGATGTGGATGTGGATGACGCAGGCAGCGTGGCGGTTGATGGAGAGACCATCGGCACGCTGAGCGGCTTTACCTTTACGCCCGACGCCGCCGCCCGTGGGCAAGACCATAAGCGCCTGCTCGCCGCCGCTGAATTACGTCTCCCAAAGGAATTGGCGCGGCGCGCCCAACGATTAATAGGGGCCCCCGACAGCGCCTTTGCATTACTGACCGACGCGGGCGCACCCGTGCGCCTTGCTTGGGGTAAGACGCAGCTGGGCCTGCTCAAGCCCGGTCGATCGCTCCTGGAACCACGGCTGCATCTCGACCCCGCACTTGCCCGGATGGAGCCAAAACTGCGCAGTTCAATTGAAACGCGCCTCAACGACTGGCTGAGCCAATTGGTCCGTTCGCGCCTGTCCCCGCTTGTCCGTCTCACCAATTCTGCGCGCGCGCCGGATATTGCGCCGGCCCTGCGCGGCATTTTGGTGCAGCTGACCGAACAGGGCGGCGTGCTGGATCGCTCTGGCGTCGATGAGGTTTTAGCGGGACTGGAGCGCAAGGACCGCCATGCGCTTCAGCAAATGGGCGTGACCATCGGCACGCTCGACCTGTTCATGCCCCCGCTGCTCAAGCCAGAGCCGACCCGGCTGCGCCTTGCCCTGATCGCGGCGCGGCGCGGTCAGGCGATGCCGCCCTTGCCGCTGCCGGGGCTTGGCCTGCTCGACCGGCCAAGTGCCGAGCTTGCGCGCGCTGCGCAATCAGCCGGATTTCGACGCTTTGGAGAGCAGATGCTGCGGATTGATCTGGTCGAAAAAATTGCCCGTAGTGCGCATGATCTTCGGGCGGGCGCCCGCACCTCTATGGTAGACCCTGCCCTTGCGACATCTTTGGGCGTGGGTGCGGCAACGCATGACCGGATCATGCGTGCCTTGGGCTTTATGCCAGAAGGGGATACCCATCCCCATAAATGGCGCTGGCGCGGCCGCCCGCGTCGCCCCGCAGTCCAGGTGCCAACGAGCGGCGCATTTTCCGTGCTCGGCCAATTAAAACGGTAGGCGCCGATGCGGCTCGACAAGTTTTTATTCTTTGTCCGCCTCACCAAGACCCGAAGTCTTGCCCAGAAAATCGTCACGCAGGGCCATATCCGCGTGGATGGGCAAGCGATCAACCGACCCCATTTAGCCATCCGCCCCGGTTCGGTCATCACCTTGCCGCTGCAGGGGGCTGTCCATGTCATTCAAGTGGAGGCCTTGCCCGCCCGGCGTGGCCCCGCCCCCGAAGCCCGGACCCATTACCTCCTTTTGACCGCCCCACAGCCGATTGACGCGGCGGGTTCAGCCATCTAACGAATTTTTAGATATAACTCCGGAGGACCAAAAATGACCTATGTCGTGACCGAAGCCTGCATCAAGTGCAAGTATATGGATTGCGTCGAGGTTTGCCCTGTCGATTGCTTCTATGAAGGCGACAACATGCTCGTCATCAATCCAAATGAATGCATTGATTGCGGCGTGTGCGAACCGGAATGCCCGGCAGAAGCCATTTTGCCCGACACTGAGAGCGGCCTTGAAAAATGGCTGGAACTCAACACCACTTATTCGGCGCAATGGCCCAATATCACCCGCAAGGGCGATCAGACGCCGGCCGACGCCGATGATCATAAGGGTGAAGACGGCAAGTTTGATAAGTATTTCTCTGCCGAGCCGGGTCAGGGCGACTGATCTGCCTTTTGGCCCCTTTTTCGAATGACTGCGGGACACTGTGCCGTCGGGAGGATCCCTCCCGCGGCTGCCCCGTTTGCGCCGCATTCGCGTGGCAATGACCGCATAAGCGTTAAGGATAAATTATGACCGACCGCCAGACGATGTTTGATCAAATTGCCACCCTCATTGAGCCGTTCAACAAAAAGGGCGCGGCGGTGAGCGATGCCACAACCTTCCAGCATGATCTGGAATGGGACAGCCTGACCGTGATGGACTTTGTCGCCGCCGTGGAAGATGAATTTGACATCATCATCACGATGAACATGCAGGCAGAAATCGAAACGGTTGGCCAGTTGGTGGATGCCGTCATCAAGCTGCGGGGCTGATCCATGACCGATTTATTTTCGAAATTTGATCCGCTGATCCAGCAGCGCGAAGGCCTTCTCGCAACGGGTGTGCGCGATCCCTTTTCGCTGGTGATGGAC
>CAMAQU010000041.1 GCA_945860425.1 Sphingomonas paucimobilis | reverse complement strand
GTTCCTTCGCTGTGCTCGATGCGGACTATAAGAGCTTCATCGATGGCGGCGTGGACGTGTCGAACAACCGCGCCTTCCCGCACACGCCCAAGGCAACCGCTGCCCTCGGCGTTGATTGGCGCGTGATGCAAGGGGATTGGGGTAAGCTCAACCTAACCGGCGATTACAACCACGTGTCAGGCTATTACACCTTCCCATTCGCGCTGAGGGGCAACCGCGCAGTGGAGAATGTGGCGAGCAACACCCGTTCTCCGGGGCGTGACATTGTGAACGTCGCCGCGCGCATTTCTGACTTCAACGTCGGTGGCGCACGGACGGAACTGTCCTTCTGGGTCCGCAACCTGACCAAGGAAGACCGGCCGACCAACTTCATTGACTTTGGCGCAGGCTTTGGCGGCCTGACGCTCGGCTACTTCCCTGATCCGCGCACCTATGGGGCGACGTTCGGCGTTAAGTTCTAAGCTTAGAGAATCCCCCCTCCCGCGTGCGGGAGGGGGATCATTCATTCCCCAAAGGCCGCCGGCGGATCGCCCATCACGTTCACCGTGGCCGCGCCGTCCGCATCCACCGAGTGGATCAGGCAGGATGTCCTGTGCGACCGCGTCTCCGCTATCCACCAGCGGCCCGCGTCCTTCACATAAATATCGTCATATTCCACACCCATCTGCGTCAGCGTGCGCCCGGCGAGATTGATGTTGTGGAAGAAAAGGGACCATTGCCCATGCGCGCGGGTGGCGCTTTCAAAGGTGATGATGCCATTTGCGGCATGGTGCATATCATAGATGCCCGGCGCACACCCCATCTGCTCATAAATCGCGACAAAATCCTCGCGGTTGTTGAACGGAGGGAAGCCTTCATAGGCGATGACCGCACCGACAGGGGCCAACGTGTCGCGCACCGTATCGGGGTCTTTGGTGTCGCAGGCGCGGAGATAGCGGGCCTTTAGGTCGCGGATCGCGCGGTCATCCTCCAGCCGCTGCAAACGTTCTTCCAAAGTCATCCTCATTTCTCCTTTGCGTAGAGGATGGAGTGAGATACTACGCAAATCAAGCAATAAGCGGGGCCGCGCCCGCCAAAATGAGGGAGAGAGAGATGCGTTTCGAAGGCAAGAAGGTTCTCATCACAGGGGCTGCGTCCGGCATTGGCCGCGCAACCGCGATCCTCTTTGCACAAGAAGGCGCGCGCGTGACCATTGGGGACATGAACGGCGCCGGTCTGGAAGAGACCGCCAAGATGATGATCACCACCCCGCAGATCAAAACCTATGACGCGGCGGATTTTGACAGCTGCCGCGCGCTTGTCGCTGCTGCTGCGATCGACGGGCTGGATGTGCTGTGCAACATTTCTGGCATGATGAAATGGGGCCCCACGCTGGAGTTTAGCGAAGACGATTTCGCCCGCATCCTCACAGTCAACACCACCAGCACCTTCGTGATGTGTCAGGCGGCGCTCCCGCACCTCATCAAGTCGAAGGGCAATATCGTCAACACCGCGTCCACCGCCGCGTTGCAGGGCATTGCTTATACGGTCGCCTATGCCGCCTCAAAGCATGGCGTCGCGGCGATCACCAAGAGCCTCGCCATCGAATTCGCGGCCAAGGGCGTGCGCATCAACGCCATCTGCCCCGGCCATGTGAACACCCCCATGGGCAATGCCGCGCCGCCGGCGGGTGACGTTGACTGGTCGCTCGTCATGCGCAACGCGCCAAAGCTGGAAAATGGCACCTGCGAACCCCGCGACATCGCCGAAATGTTCGCCTTCTTGGCAAGCGATCAGGCCAGCAAGGTCACCGGCGCGCTGTTCACGGTCGATGGCGGGCAGTTGGCGGGGTAATTCCTTGAGTAGTGCTCCGGCGTAGGCCGGAGCACAGGGGAGACCTGCGTACCGATGGCCCTAGGCTCCGGCCTGCGCCGGAGCACAGATGGGGACGTTCTCCGCGTGATCCTTTACGCCGTGGCCAGCAGCGCCCGCGCCGCCTCGGCGCCATCGAGAAGGGCGTTTTCCCGCGCTGTGACGCGCCAGCCATCTGCCGTTCGGGCCAATTGCCATCGGTTGGCAGAGACGCGATGCGCTTCAAACCCGCCTTGGCCCGTCGCGCGGAACACGACGCTGTGGCCGCGCGCGGTGGCGCTGTCGCCGTTCAGCGTGATGGTGACGGGGCCGAGCATATGGGCGCAGCCATCGGCCATCAAAGTGCGATGGGTGGGGCCGTCGATCAAAGCTGCGATGGCGGCGCGACCCTTGGCCTCCCCCATGCCGCCGATAGCATAGCGGCCATCCTCCACCCATAATTGGCTGAGGGCGTCTGACGCGCCACTATCGGCAAGCGGGCCGTAGCTGGCGATCAGTTCACGGATCGCCTCGCGGTCTTCCAGCGCTTGAAGGCGGGCCTCAACCTTGGGCGGCATAGATGGCTTCGGCCCGCGCTTTGAGGGCATGGGCTGTGTCATCAAAGGCGCGCTTCACCCAAGGGCCAGCAAAGCGGAACACGTGGATGCCATTATTGCCGAGAAAGGCGTCGGTGGAATGATAGCGGCAGCTTGCAGGTCCCGTTGCCTCGATCACCTGATCACGTCGGGCCGGGTAGGGCCAGAAGTCGCTATACTTCATCTCCCAGCTGATGAGGCGTTCTGGTTCTAGCGCGCAGATATATTCTAGGTTGGGAACAAGGCTGCCCGGCACGGCATAGTTGGCGAGGGTCATGTCCACCGCCGCGCCCATTTCTAGCGTGGAGACGGCGCGGACGCAGAATGGGTTCCATTCATTGTAACGCGGCATATCGCAGATGACATCCCACACGACCTTGGCGGGCGCATTGATCTCCACCGTTTCGGAGACGGTCACGGCGTCAGGGTTAAAGCCGGAAACAGGGTCTTGCGCCAAGGTTGGCGCGGTCTTCATCCAATCGAGCATCACAGATCCTTTCGTTTGATGATGCGGGCAGCGGGCAGGGGGTGCTCGGTGGCACCTGCCCAGCGGAGAAGAGCCGTGCCTTCTGTATGGCCGCAAGTATCGATCCAGTTGCCGACGCCCGGGTCACTGGCCGCGCAGATGATACGGATCGATCCGTCCGCCTCATAGCGGGCGCTATGCTTGTTCACGGTGATCTGACGGAAGCGGTAATCGAGGCTTTCCATCCACCAATTGTCGAGCTGGAAATTCCAGTAATAGCAATCGGGCGGCGTTGCCTCGATCACCCAGGCTTCGTCGGCTGCAATCTTCCAATAGGCGTGGGCATAATAAATGTCCCTTGCCCCACCGCCCTTCTGAAACATCGATTGGTCAATGGCGGGGAAGATATTGGGGCGCTGCGCAAAAAGCCGCGTCCAATCCGCAAAAGTGGTTGCAATGCCGTTCACGAACTGCGCGGCCGTGGAGAGGCCTTTTGAGATGGTTTCGCCCGAAAGCGCCGCCGGAACAGCGGGGCCATCGATACGCTCGATCTTGAAGCTTCCGGGTTTTTCGGTCAGCCGGGCAAGCGCAGACTGGCGGATGATGATGACGCTGGTGTCCGCCTCCAGCCGCAGCCAGTTTCCGGGCTTCGGATTGGCAGATGCGATAATCTCCACCTCGCCATTAGGGCCCCAGATGATGTTATCGTTCATCAAACTGCCCGTGGCGTGCGCGCTGCCATCAATGTGGTAGCGCATCGCATTGGCAACGATGGAGAAATAGAACATCGACCCGCGCGTGCCGGTGATCCGATAGTCACAATCGCCGCGGATAGAGGCGTTGAGATAGTGGTTGTCGGGGTTGTCCGCGCCAATCTTTCCAGTGGTGTGGCTCAATTGGTAGAAGAAGGGGAAATCGGTGTCGGTCGCTTCGACATATTGCTCCAGTGCCAGCTTGGTGAGGCGCGAGAGATAGCGGGCCCCTTCGGCGCGAACGAGGGGATCATCCGGCACATCAGGGGCAAGCAGGACTTCTCCGGCGACGGCAAGCTTGGCGCAAAAATCGCGCCAAGCCTGAACCGGATCCGCACTCATGGCGCGACCCAGTCGCCGCCATTCACATCAAGCGCAGCGCCCGTAATCTCGCTCGCATAGTCGGACAGGAGGAAATAGACCGCCTTGGCGCAGTCCTTATCCGGCGGAATATGGCCGACGGGCACTTCGGAGGCACGCTGCTTGCGGAACGCCTCGCCCCCTTCACCCATCGACGCAAAATAGCTTTCCAGCGGTGCCCCCATCATCCAGCCCATCAGTGCTGTGTTGACGCGGATACCCGTGCCGCCCAGTTCCACGGCGAGTTGGCGTGACAATTGGTTGAGCGCGGCTTTCGCCATCGCATAGCCGCCTTCGCCGGGCATGGGCTTGCGCGTGGCAAGCGTCGAAATGTTAACAATTGAGCCAGAACCTTGCGCCTTCATCGTCGGGATCACCGCCTGCGCCATCCGCAGGCCGCCCACCGCGATGACGTCCAACGCTGTTGCGAGTTGGTCAATCGAATGGGCGTCCAGGTTTGACCAATCGGGATGATAATATGCGGAATGGACCATGCCGTCGATGCGGCCCCATTTGTCCAGCGCGGCTTTGGCAATGGCATTGCAGTCTTCGGTTTTGGAGACATCGCAGCGCACAGCAATAGCGTCACCGCCCTTCGCCTTAATGTCGGCAACAATGGCTTCAATCGCATCGACCGAACGGGCGGAAACGACGACCTTTGCCCCCTCTGCAGCGGCGCCTCGACACAGGGCCTGCCCCATGCCGGGCCCAGCGCCAGTTACAATGACGACTTTGTCCTTCAGGATCACATGCTCTCTCCTTCGTTCTTATTTGTGTCAGATGTTATAGGCATCGTGGTAAAAAGCGAAATCGGCGGCAATGCTGCTATCCGAAAGGCCAAAGGCTTCCGCTGAATATTTGTGCTTGGGCCGCGCATCCCGCGCGTTGGCGGCGATGCAGGCTTCGAGTGCTGCCGTATCGACGGGGAGGCCGATGGCCTTCAGGACGCGGCTGGCCGTGCCGATGGGGTCGCTCACCGTATCCTCATAACGCACGTCGATAATGCGCCCATCAGGCAGGTTCTGGCGCAACGCCATGAGACGCTCCAGCCCCGTTTTGAACCGCCGCGTCCAATGTGCGCCCTGATTTTCATTGCGGTAGGTGGTGGAACTGTTGACGCTCATTGACGCGCACATGCTGCAATAGCTGGGCAGCACCTGCGCGACGTTGCGGTGCGTCATGACCAGCGGAACATTCGGGAAGACCTTTAACAATCCGCTCATCCCGCCAAGCAGATGGTGCGGTGTCTTCAGCACCCACGTCTTGCCGCGCCGCGATGGCATCTGGTGCTGCAAAACCTTCATCCACAATAGCAGGTCCCGGTAAGCGGGTTCATGGTCCTGATCTGCCTGCCAATAGCCATAAGATGGGATCGGCATCATCGAGTCATAGCTGGTCGATAGGAAGGACCGGTCAAGCAGGATCACCTCTTCGGCAACGGCTTCGGCCTCAATCGGGTCGATGCTCTCAAAGTCAGGCCAGTCGCGCAGCAATTGGTCCACCACCTGATGCGCCATACCTATGCGCGGCGATGGATGACCGGGTGCTTCCCCGTCGAAGGGTAAGGGAAAGGTTGTTTCCCACCAGAAGAAGGATGTTGTCTGCGGCACGGACGACAGCAGCCTGTGCATAACCGTGGATCCTGTTCGCGGCAGGCCGATAATGGCGCACGCGACATTAATCTGCTCGCCCAGTGCCTCGGGATGGTCCTTCACATATTGAACGAGCTTTAATCGGTCCGACAGCGCGCTCTGGATGCGGTACCCCGCCCCGGCATCGGGGGTGATAAGGCCGGCTTCCGCGTTGACGGTATCGACAAGCTTGGACAGCGGCGTCAGGAACCATTCGTCGCCAAAGTCTTGAAGGCCGGTTGCAGCTTGCGCCTGCGCCATCAATCCGGACACGCTTAATGCGGCACCCAATGTCATTCTCCCCGATGGATCATCCAGCTAGACCCGCCAGCAGCGGCATCTGCCAAGAAGGATCAAGTTGATTGGCGCTGCCATGGGTGGCATCGCTGCCCATGATCGCAAAGCTCTCTTCATCGACCGGCGTTATGCGGCCATGATCGAACACAAGGGAACGCCGGCTGAACTTCCAAACGCCGTCGCGTCGATGATATGTGTCGAGATAACGGCCCCAGACGGTGAATTCCTTGCGGTCCGGCGGGTGTGTGCGGTGAAAAGCTGTCACGAGATGCTCGCCCTCTGCTGTGTCCCCATTAATCGCAAAAAGGCTGTTGGTGATGCTGTGGATCGTCGCTTCCCACTGCTTCATCATCTCAGGCAACCAGCGCACGAAGTCATCCGGCCCACCGCAGAACATGGCCCCATGATCGTCAATGGCATCATTATGATAGAGCGACCGGACGAGCGCAAAGTCGCGTCGATCAATGCCCCGACAATAGCGCATAACAAGATCGGTAAGCGCGATCCTGTCGAGGAGCGCGCGATCCGTCACCCTTGCGCTGCCTTCCGACCGGCCTGGCGCCCGAAGAATGTGCAATCGGCGAGGCTCATGCCTGAACTATAGCCATGGCCCCATGCTGGGAGTCCGCTGGTGCAGCGACCGGCAGCAAACAGGCCGGGGATCGGTGCCCCAGCGCGGTCCAGCACTTCGCCGTTGGTTGAGGTTTTGAGCCCCCCCAGCGTGAAGAAGCTGAAATAGCTGTTCTGAAAATGCAGTTCGAGCGCGACGAACGGTCCCTGATCGAGCGGGGTCAGGATTGGCGTTTGCTTGTCGAACAGCGGGTCATGGCCTGCGCGTGCATGTTCGTTGTAGAACGCCATTGTGCGCGACAAGGTGCCTTCGGCCATGTCCAGTTCGCGCTCAACTTCTTCCCAGTCATTGCCGGTTCCGGCAATCGTCATGCGCGCGAATTCAGGGGGCTGCTCAAAATGGGCACTGTCGAGCAGCAGGTAAACACGGTCACCGGGTTGGTCGACAGCTGTGCGGGACACGCGACCGTGATAGCAGTCTTCATTGATGAAGCGCTGGCCCTGAATATTGACGAATACGCCCTTGGCGTGACTTTCGGGGATGGTCCAGGGGCAGGTTGTGAAGAACTGTTCCATATGGATGGCATCGCCGCCGACGCTGAGGCCAAGGTTAATACCAGTGCCGTCATCCTTGTCCCCAATGGGATCGTTGATCTTGAACGTGTCGGGGCAATATTTGCGCCGCATATCTTCGTTCATCACAAAGCCGCCTGTAGCCAATACAACGCCTTTGCGGGCTTTGACGAAGACCGGCTTGTTGTCGATGCGGAAAATCGCGCCGACAACCTGATCGGCGTCTTCGATGAGGGCCAACGCCCGCGCGTCGACGATCACGTCCACGCCTATGGCGCGTGCTTTCGCTTCCAATATGTCGACGAGTGGCCGCCCGCCACCCCAGCCCATATGCTGGATAACATGGCCGCGCGGTGCGGGCTTTGCCGATTTGTAGAAAGGAGCCGCCGCTTCACTGCCTGACCAGATTAGGGTTGTGTCATCCATCGGCTCAATGATTTTGCCGGGCATGTAGTTGCCGCGATAGGGGACGCCCTGTGCCTTCAGCCAGTTGAAGTGGTTCACCGCTTCTTGCGCGTAGAGATCGCATTTTGCTTCATCGGCACACGGCCCGCCCGCCATCTTCAGATAGGCGGCAAAGTCTTCGGTCGTGTCTTCAAATCCTGCTGCACGCTGGACTTCGGTGCCGCCGTTGCCGCCGAGGTAGATCTCGCCGCCGGACAGGCCTGAAGCCCCGCCGCTGCCGGAATTGCGCTCGAACAGCTTAACATCGGCCCCCGCCTGTTTCGCTTCGATGGCGGCACAGGCGCCTGTCGCCCCAAAGCCGATGATGACGATATCGGTTTCCATATCCCATGCCGCGACCTCAGCCGCCGGATAGGGGGTGTGCAGAGAGATTTCAGCCATTGCGGGCCTTCAGCATATCAAGGGCCACGTCGACGATCATGTCTTCCTGCCCGCCGACCATCTTACGGCGGCCGAGTTCAACAAGAATCTCGCGCGTGTCGAGGCCATAATCATTGGCGGCCTTCTCTGCATGGCGCAGGAAGCTAGAATATACCCCGGCATAGCCCAGCGCGAGCGTTTCTCGGTCAACGCGGACGGGTCGGTCCTGCAGAGGACGGACAAGGTCTTCCGCGGCATCCATCAAGGCCATGACGTTGCACCCATGGTTCCAGCCCTTGCGGTCGGCCGCGGCAATGAAGACTTCCAGCGGCGCATTGCCAGCACCTGCGCCCATACCAGCAAGGCTGGCGTCGATCCGGACGGCCCCGCATTGCGCAGCGACGATGGAATTGGCGGTGCCCAATGATAAATTATGGTGTGCGTGCATGCCGCGCTGTGTTTCCGGCTTCAGCACACGGTCATACGCCTCGAACCGCGCGCGCACGCCGTCCATATCGAGCGCGCCGCCGCTGTCCGTCACATAGACGCACTGGGCGCCATAGTTTTCCATCAGCAGAGCTTGGCTGGCGAGCAGTTCCGGCTCGATCATGTGGCTCATCATGAGGAAGCCTGCGACATCCATGCCGAGATCACGGGCGATACCGATATGCTGTTTGGAGACATCGGCTTCGGTGCAGTGCGTTGCCACGCGGACGGAGCGGACGCCGAGATCATAAGCTCGGCGCAGCTCTTCAACCGTGCCGACGCCGGGGAGGATCAGCGTGGTTAGGATGGATTTGGTGAGAACGTCGGCAACGGCCTCCAGCCATTCCCAATCGGTATGCGCGCCAAAGCCGTAATTGAAGCTGGCGCCTGACAGACCGTCGCCATGCGCGACTTCGATGGCATCTACGCCCGCATCGTCAAGTGCTTTGGCAATCGCACGGACATGGTCAATCCCGTACATGTGACGGATGGCATGCATCCCGTCACGCAGGGTGACGTCTTGAACGTAGAGCTTGTGGCCTGCTTCAACGTCGAAGGTGCTGGTCATGCCGCCATCCTCCGAGCGGCCAGCAACTCTCCGGTCGCCTTGGCTGCTGCCGTCATAATGTCGAGATTGCCGGAATAGCTGGGCAGATAGTCGCCTGCGCCTTCGACCTCGAGCATGATCATCGACTTGATCCCAGTAAAGTCGCCCATGCCCGGGATTTTGAGGCGGTTATTGTCCCCATAGCGTTCAAACTGGACTTCCTGTTTTAGGCGATAGCCCGGCACATATTTCTGCACCTCGGCAACCATATCGACGACGGACTGCCGGATAGCCGCTTCGTCTCCACCTTCGGAAAGGGTGAAGACAGTATCGCGCATAATCATGGGCGGTTCGGCCGGATTGAGGATGATGATCGCCTTGCCCTTGGTTGCGCCGCCGACGACTTCGATAGCCCGAGCCGTGGTGCGCGTGAATTCATCGATGTTGGCGCGGGTTCCAGGGCCTGCCGAGCGCGATGAAACAGAGGCCACAATTTCGGCATAATGGAGGGCGCTTGAGACACGCGCGACTGCAGCAACCATCGGGATTGTCGCCTGTCCACCGCACGTCACCATATTGACGTTGGGCTGATCAAGATGCTGCGTCATGTTGACAGCGGGCACCGTAAAGGGGCCGATGGCCGCAGGCGTCAGATCAACAACCTGAATGCCATCGCCACGCAGCGCCTCGTCATGCATCTTGTGGGCGTAGGCGGAGGTCGCGTCAAAGGCGATGCCGATTTCCGGGTAGCAGGCGAGCTTTTTTAGGCCTTCAATGCCTTCATGCGTGGTGGCAATGCCGTGCTCGCGCGCCATGGCCAAGCCTTCGCTATTCGGGTCGATGCCCACGACAGCGGCCAGGTCCATATTTTGAGGATATTTGATCATCTTCATCATCAGGTCGGTTCCGATATTGCCCGATCCGATAATGGCTGCTTTGACGCGCGCCATGCTCTCTCCCTTGGCCTTAAACAAATTTGGCCGTGCAACTGCCGACGCCGTGCAGCGTCATTTCAAATACATCGCCCTTTACCGCATCGGCCAAGGGCACGAGCGATCCGGACAGAATAATGTCCCCAGCGTCCAGCGTGACACCGAAGTTGCCGAGCGTGTTGGCGAGCCAAGCAACAGCCTCGGCGGGTGACCCCTGAACGGCTGCTCCATAGCCTTCGGACAAAGGCGCACCATTTTTGGTAACGGTCACATGAAGGCCGGGCAGATCTAGGTCGCGTGGGTCAGCGCGGGCGTCGCCCAAAATGAAGACACCGCAAGATGCGTTGTCGGATACGGTATCCACGATGCCGATCTTCCAATCGGTAATCCGGCTGTCCACAATCTCAAAACACGGCGCGATGCTCTGCGTCGCGGCAATCACGTCTTCTGCAGTGATGCCGGGTCCGTTGAGGCTGTCTTTTAGAATGAAGGCAATCTCCGCTTCTGCGCGTGGCGCGATAAGCGCCTTCGCATCCACGTCAATATCGCCGTCAATATGCATCCAGTCGGTCAGAAAGCCAAAGTCTGGTTGATGCACGCCGAGCATGTCCTGCACGGCCTTTGATGTCACACCGATCTTCTTGCCGACGACCCGTTCGCCATCCTTGCGGCGGCGGGACAGGAAATCGAGGCTGATCGCGTAGGCATCTTCGACAGT
This sequence comes from Sphingomonas paucimobilis, assembly GCA_945860425.1. Taxonomy (GTDB): domain Bacteria; phylum Pseudomonadota; class Alphaproteobacteria; order Sphingomonadales; family Sphingomonadaceae; genus Aquisediminimonas; species Aquisediminimonas paucimobilis_A. The sequence goes on along the minus strand of CAMAQU010000041.1, from coordinate 169 downwards.
CAGTGATGCATCACGCGAGATTAACGGCGGAACAGTGCGCCGGTCCCGAAGAGCGGCATAAAGCTCCGCGCCGAATTTCTCAGCCTTGGACATTCAGAAAGTCTATCGAATAGCTATTGAATTCTGCTGCGCGTTCAACCTGCACCCAATGGCCGGTGCGATTAAAGGT
>CAMAQU010000040.1 GCA_945860425.1 Sphingomonas paucimobilis | reverse complement strand
GCGGCGAGCAGATAGGGCAAAATGTCATTGCCGAGCATCGATGCATAGGCGGCAAGGATCGTCCCCGCGACGCCCGACATACCGACCGTCATGATCGTGAACAATTGGGCTGGCGTCATGGTTTGCAAATAGGGCCGAATGACCAAAGGCGCTTCGCTTTGCCCCACAAAGATATTTGCCGCAGCGCCAAGCGATTCCACCTTGGTGACGCCCGTTGCCTTTTGAATGCCGCCGCCAATCCATTTCACAACAAATTGCATGATGCCGAGATAATAGAGGATCGACACAAGGCTGGCGAAGAAGATGATCACGGGCAGCGCGGAAATGGCAAAGCTAAACCCGCCCAATTCCGGCTTGGCGAGATTACCAAACAAAAAGTCCACACCGGCACGTGCATAGCTCAACAAATTGCTGACCCCTTGGGCCATGGTTTGGATGACGAGTTTGCCGGCGGGCACATAGAGAACCAGAACCGCAATGAGCGCCTGAAGACCAAAGGCCGCCCCCACGACGCGTGGGCGAATGGCCCGGCGGTTCGATGAAAAAGCAATGGCAATCAATAGGATGAGGGCAATGCCCGCAAGACCGATCAGCAAACGGTGCATTTCAAAATCCCCCCATGCCGGACGATGACAGCCCGACCTCCATTCCCATGACGTCTATCGCGCAACGCTGCGCCATGCCAGCGCGATTGCGATCAGATTGACCTTAATAGGTGCGCCCGATCAAAATACGCTCCACCGCTTTTTCCCCCGTGAAGAAGCAGGGGCCATCGGCGGGGGCGGCATCCTGCGGTGTATTGCGCATGGTGAGCTTCAGCGCCTTCAGCTGATCCACGATCTTGGAGAGTGCCTCCCCCGTGGGTCGCGCCCATTGCACTTCGACCCAGCCGACAAATGTGTCGTCCGCTGCAAAATGCGCCGCCAAATCGGTTACATCCCGGCGGATATTGGCCTCCATCCGGTCTTTTGCTTCGGTGAACAGCGCCTGTTCAATATCGACCAGCGTATCGGCCACGCTGCCGACAAATTCGGCGCGCGGGATAAAGGCGGAGGCAAGCTTGCCATCCTCCTTATAAAGCCTGTCTCGACGCAAGACGGCGACATTGCCGCCCGCCACATCGCGCGGGCCAACTTCGACGAGGATCGGTGCACCCTTTTTGACCCAGGCCCAACGCTTATTCGAGGCCTTGGTCGCTTTGGTATCGAGAAGGACGCGCAGCGGCTCTCCAAAGGCCGCCTTGCCGCGCAGATCCGCTGCCAGACTGCGGCAATAGTCCAGAATGGCTTCGTCCTCATCATTGTCGCGCAGCATGGGGATGATCACCACCTGTTGCGGGGCCACCTGTGGCGGGCAACGCAAGCCATCATCATCACCATGCGTCATGATGACGCCACCAATGAGACGCGTGGACACGCCCCAGCTGGTCGTGTGGCAATATTGCTGCGTGCCTTCCTTATCCTGATAGCGAATGCCCGCGGCTTCCGCGAAGCCCGTGCCCAGATAGTGGGAGGTGCCCGCCTGAAGCGCCTTGCCATCCTGCATCATCGCCTCGATGGAATAGGTGGCGACGGCGCCGGGGAAACGCTCATTCTCTGGCTTTTCACCCGCCACCACGGGCATGGCGAGCGGGCCTTGGGCAAAGGCGCGATACATTTCGAGCGCACGCAATGTCTCTGTCATCGCATCGGCACGATCGGCATGGGCCGTATGCCCTTCTTGCCACAGAAATTCCGACGTGCGCAGGAACATGCGGGTGCGCATTTCCCAGCGCACGACATTGGCCCATTGGTTGGTCAGCAGTGGCAAATCCCGCCAACTCTGGATCCAGCGGCTCATGGCCGCACCAATGACGGTTTCCGACGTCGGGCGCACAACAAGCAGCTCTTCCAACTTCGAGTCAGGATCGGGCACAAGCTTACCCTTGCCATCGCCAATCAGGCGGTGATGGGTGACGACCGCCATTTCCTTGGCAAAGCCTTCCACATGGTCAGCCTCTTTTTCAAAAAAGGACAAAGGGATGAACAAAGGGAAATAGCAATTTTCCACCCCGGCCAGCTTGATCTGGGCATCCATGAGCTTTTGGATGCGTTCCCAAATGCCATAGCCCCAAGGGCGAATAACCATGCAGCCCCGAACGCCCGATTCCTCGGCAAGGTCGGCTTCGGAGATGACCTCCTGATACCAAGCTGCAAAATTTTGGGCGCGTGTGGTGGTGAGTGCGTGCTTCATGCCTTGCGCGTTAGCCGAGGCGCGGGGCGCACCGCAAGCCTGTGGAACCCAAGCATGCCTCTGACAGTTAGACCAACATCACAAAAGGAGATGAAAATGGGCTGGCTTGGAGCATTGGTCGGTGCAGCAATTGACCGTAGGGATGGAGATAGCGGCCTGAAAGGCGCGCTGATTGGCGCGTCCGCGGGTCGGGTGTTAAAATCAGCCATGCCGGTTGCAGCCGCGGCGACATTGGGCTGGGTTGCTCTTTCCCTTTTAAGACACAGACGCGCAAAGCCAGATGACGGACAAGTGACCAGCTAAAGCGCAAAAAGGCCGAGCCGCTGCATTGAATGGTTGCGCTGCGCGTCAGCGCGCTTAAGCGTGCCCGGCGTGACTAAGGGCATTGTGCATACGCAAGATCGACGGATGTTCGCACTCGGGCTGCGCCTGCTCGCGATATTCGGTCTTGCCTCTTTGTCCCTTTTCGTAAAGCTGGCCAGCGAAAGCGGCATCAAGCTCCCCGAAATCATGTTCTGGCGACAATTCGCCGCCATGCCGGTCATCCTATTCTGGATAATGATGACGGCGGGTCTCAACAGCCTGAAGACGCAGCGTTTCGGCGCGCATGCCCGTCGTTCTGTCTTTGGCATGATCGGCATGTTTTTTACCTTTGGTAGCATCGTCCTCTTGCCCTTGGCGGAAGCGACCACTTTGGGTTTTACCGTTCCCATTTTCGCAACCTTGCTCTCCGCCTTGGTGCTGCGCGAACACGTCGGCCTCCATCGCTGGGGCGCGATCACCCTCGGCTTTACGGGGGTCCTTGTGGTGATCCAGCCCGGCACGGGCGGCTTTCCCCTGACAGGTGCGTTGGTTGGGCTGACATCTGCCTTCATGATTGGTTTAATCAGCCTGCAATTGCGGGAAATGGGCCGAACCGAACCTGCAGCGACCACTGTTTTCTACTTTTCGGTCATCTCCTCAACCCTGCTGCTCGCGCTGCACCTTGCGCCCCTGCCGCTCCAACTGGAACAGGCGGTTGCATGGGGCGGCGGCACGCATAGCCTGTATCAATGGGGGCTTATCGCAGGGCTTGGCCTGAGCGGCGGGCTGGGCCAGATCGCGCTGACCGCTTCGCTGCGCTACGCACCCGTCTCCACCGTGGTCGGCATGGATTATACCAGTCTCATTTGGTCAACGCTCTATGGATGGGCCATTTGGGGTGCGCTGCCCAGCACATCCACATGGGCGGGCGCACCGCTCATCATCGCAAGTGGCCTCTATATCGCCTGGCGGGAACACCGCCTCTCCATCCATCAGCCCAAAGAGGTTGCCCCATGACTTTGCCCATTTTGCACCATTGCGAAGGCGCGCGATCCTTTCGCTGCCTCTGGGCCGCCGAAGAAGCAGGCTTTGACCTTGATCTGCGGCAATGGCCCTTCCCGCCACGTGTCTTTGCCAAAGAATTTAAGGATGTGAACCCGCTGGGCACCATCCCGGCTTGGGAAGAAAACGGCCATCTGCTGACCGAAAGCGCCGCCATCTGTCAGCGCATTGCACAGGGCAGCGATTTGGAGGTTCGGCCGGAAGAGCCCGACTATCTGCCTTGGCTCAACTGGCTGCACCGGAGCGATGCGACCCTGACCTTCCCGCTCACCATCGTGCTGCGTTACACCCGACTGGAGCCGAAGGAACGGCAACTTCCCCAAGCGGTGGAAGATTATAAGGGATTTTTCCTTGGCCGCGCCAAGAGCATAGAAGAGGCGCTGAGCGATGGCAGAGACTGGCTCGTCGCGGGGCGCTTTACGATTGCCGACATCTGTGTCGGCTATGCGGTGCACCTTGCCGCAGGCTTTGGCTTTGACGCTGAACTCGGCCCAAAGACGCAAGATTGGTATGCCCGGTTAAAAGATCGCCCCGGCTTTCTGGCGGCCCGACAGCGTGAACGCGACAGCCGCCCAGACGGTCCCGCTGCCCCCCTTTAAGCCGCGACTAAAGCCCCAGCACCATCTTCGCGATGATGTTGCGCTGAATCTCGTTTGATCCGCCATAGATGGAGGCGGCGCGGCCGTTGAAATAGCGGGGCACGGCCGTCAACGCGATGTCGGGGCCTATAGCGGCTTCATTGCTGCCCGGCTGGCGCGCGGCAAACTGGCTGACGGCCGCATAATCGCCGGAAAGCTCCACCGCCAATTGCTGCACCTGCTGCGCCGTTTCTGTGCCCTGTATCTTCAACATAGAGGCCGCTGGCCCCGGATTACGACCGCGGGCGACCTGCGCCATGACGACATCCTCGCTCGCTTGAATCGCTGAAATCTGCGCGTCCAGGATGGAGATACGGCGGCGAATGCCGGGGGTGTCGAGCAAAGGACCGCCTGAATCATCGGTCAAGCTGCGAGCGTGGCGGACAACCTCTGCAAGTGCTGCCTTTAGCCCGGCCGAATGAGCGACCGCCCGTTCAAATTCGAGCAGATATTTGGCAACGCCCCACCCCTGATCCTCTTCGCCCAGACGGCCAGAGACGGGCACGCGCACATCTTCAAAAAAGACCTGATTAAAATCATGGTCATCGGCAATGGAATGGATGGGGCGAACGGTAATGCCCGGCGTGTCCATATCAAGCAGCAGGAAGGTGATCCCCTGTTGCGGGCGGCCGTCCCGATTGGTGCGGACAAGGCAGAACATCTTCGTTGCGAAATGGGCGTGCGTCGTCCAGATCTTTGAGCCGTTCAGGACATAATGATCGCCATCGCGATCCGCCCGCAAGGAAAGCGACGCGAGGTCTGACCCCGATCCCGGCTCTGAATAGCCTTGGCACCAATAATCCTCGCCTGAGAGAATGCGCGGCAGATACCACGCCTTTTGCTCGGCCGTGCCATAATGCATGATGACGGGAGCGACCATGCGCAGCCCCATGGGGGAGAGCGAGGGAGCGCCTGCGCGGGCGCATTCAGACGCAAAAATATGGCGTTCGGCTTCGCTCCAACCCGTCCCGCCAAATTCTTTGGGCCAGGTCGGCGCGACCCACCCCTTTTTGTGAAGAATGGCCTGCCATTTCAGCGTGTGCGGCTTATCGACAAAGACGCTGGTCGACTTGGTGGCGACATCGCGCAATTCGTCCGTCAGATGATCGGAGAGCCAGGCCCGCACCTCAGCCTTAAAGGCGACCAGATCCGACATATCTAATTCACCTGCCGATCACGCCCGGCCCAATAGGGCGCGCGCAAATCCTTGCGCAAAATCTTGCCGCTGGCGTTGCGGGGCAGCGCCTCAATAATGTCGATGGATTTGGGAACCTTAAACCCGGCAATCTTCTCCCGCGCCCAAGCGATGACATCATCTGCGTCAATCTGCGTGCCCGGCTTTGGCACGCACACGGCCTTCACAGCCTCCCCCCATCGGTCATCCGGGACGCCAATTACGGCGACTTCGAGCACAGAAGGATGGCCGTAAATCGCGCTTTCCACCTCTGCTGGATAGACATTTTCCCCGCCGGAAATGATCATATCCTTCACCCGATCGTGAATATAGACATAGCCGTCCGCATCCACATAGGCTGCGTCTCCGGTATAGACCCAGCCATCGTTGGTCAGTGTTTTCTGGGTGGCATCGGGCAGGTTCCAATAGCCCAGCATATTGTTGGAGGAGCGGGTGACGAGTTCGCCCACCTCTCCGGTTGGGACTTGCTTGCCCTCCCCATCCACAATCTTGATTTCAACGCCGGGCAGCGGCTTTCCGGCCGAGCGCATCCGCTGATTTCCATTGGGGTCATGGTCTTCGGGCGGCAGCATGATGATGGTGCCGGTTGTTTCGGTCATCCCATAATTCTGGATAAACTCACAGCCGAACATCTGAATGCACTGGCGCAACAGCTCCAGCGGAATGGGCGCTGCGCCATAGAGGATATATTTGAGGCGGCTATAATCGACCGTCGCGCAGCGCGGATGCTGCAACAATATATGGAGCGCGGCGGGCACGATGAAAAAGCGCGTCACGCCGCCCGTTTCAATCGCATCAAACAGACCATCGGGCGTAAACTCCGCCAGAACATAGCCCGGCAAGCCACTGGCCAGCGCCATGACGCCAAGGCCAGTCCCGCCAATATGCGCGCATGGCATGGCGACAAGGACGACTTCATCATCCTCCCACTGGGTATAGGCAAGGCCGCTTTCAGCCGTGCCCTTGCGCAGGGCAAAAAGGTTGCGGTTGGACAGTTCAACCCCTTTCGGGTTGCCCGTCGTGCCCGATGTATAGAGCTGCAACACCGCATCATCCGGCCCGGCGGCATCAAACGCCACCCGATCCGTCTTGTCCAAAATCTCCCGCGCCTCAGCCGTGCTGATAAAGCGCGGATTATGCGCCAGTTGCCCAGACAGCGCAGCCTCTACCCCTTCAAAACCCGGCCCGGTAAAGACCAGCTTTGATTGGGTGTCATTGACGATATAGGCCCATTCCGGGGCGGCCAACCGCCAGCCAATTGGGGCCATCACCACGCCCAAGCGCGCCGCGCCATAAAACAGGGTGAAATAAAGATCGGAATTCTTCCCGATCCAGCAAATCCGCTCCCCCTTTTTGACGCCCGCCTTTTTCAGGAAAGACGCCACGCGCGCGGTGCGCTCCTCCAAATCGCGATAAGACCAGAACCGGTCCTCTTCCCGCAGGGCAAGCCGATCGGGCCGATCAACGCCCCAATGGCCGATAAACTCATCAAACGTTAAAAGCGCCGAAACATCGGGCATCCCCTATCCTCTCACGATTCTCTGTCGCGCGATGCTAGGCGAGGCTTTCCGCAAACGTAAAGCGCAGACTGCACTTAGCCCTTGAGAAATATGAGTGAGAGGTTGTTGGCGGGCATTTCAATCTGCTGATCGAGCAGAAGGCCATGCGCAGCAGCGAGCGCCTCAACCTCAGCCAAATCGCGTAACCCCCAATCCGGATTTTGCGCACGCAGATTTGCATCAAAGGCCAGGTTGCTGGGCGCAGTCTCCACGCCCGGCACGATATATGGGCCGTAGAGGATGAGCGGCGCCCCTTTGGGCAACAGACGCCCCGCCCCTGCCATCAACCCCTGTGCCGCAGCCCAAGGGGCGATATGCACCATGTTGATGCACAGCAGGGCATCCGCCTTTGCAACTGGCCAATCCGGCGCGGATGCATCGATCAGGACGGGCGGCAGAAGATTGGGCAGACCAGCCTCTGTCGACCAAGCAGAGATGGAGTCTAGCCCCAGCACATCATGGTCACTCGGTTGCCAAAGCAGATGCGGGAAGGCGCCTGCGAAATGGACAATATGCTCCCCCGTTCCGCTCGCAATCTCAAGGATCGTGCCGGACGCGGGCAGACTACCCGACAGCATGTCTGCAATCGCATCCCGATTGCGGGCCGTTGCCGGCGCATGACGCTTGGCCTCTGGCCCGGCATTGAGGGTGAAGGGTTGGGGATCGGTCACTTGGCTGCTTCTGGCATTTCTGGGGGGTGTCAAACAAGCTCTGACGTGCGGTGGGAACGGTGCGGAACAAACGGCATGGCTGCAACCGTAAGGGCCATACGCTTGCCGGCCACTTCGGCTTCAAGTCTGGTGTCAGGCGCACTGTTTGCTGCTGCAACATAACCCATGGCGATGGAAGCATTGACGCTTGGGGCAAAACCGCTGGAGGTCACATGGCCAATCTGTGCGTCTCCGGCAAAAATCGGCGCGCCTTCGGGGACTGGCAGGGTGCCCTCAACCCATAGACCGACACGGCGGCGGGCCACCCCCGCCTCATATTTGGCAAGAATGGCAGGAGCGCCCGGAAAATCCTTCGCCGCGCGACGGCGCTTGGACAGGGTGAACATCAGATCCGCCTCTACTGGATCCATTTCTTCGTCCAGATCCTGCCCATAAAGCGGCAGGCCTGCCTCCAGTCGCAGCGAATTCCGCGCGCCAAGGCCAATGGGCTTCACCTCTGGCTGACGGCACAAAAGCTCTGCAAATTCGGCCACATGCGCGGACGGAATCGAAATCTCAAAGCCGTCTTCGCCGGTATAGCCAGACCGGCTAATCCAAAGCGGCTCCAGCCCCCAAAAGAAGGAACCAGCCTCCATGAACGAGAGGCCTTGCACGCCCGGCACAATCCGGTTGAGCGCATCCACGGCTTTTGGCCCCTGAAGCGCGAGCAGCGCGCGATCCTCAAGATGGCTTATGGTGATTTCATCGGGAAGATATTCGCGCAAATGGCCGATATCATCCCATTTCACTGCGCCATTGACGACGATAAACAGCCCCATCGTCGCTCGCGCGACCATCAGATCATCGAGAATGCCGCCGGTGTCATTGAGCAGCAGGGCATAACGCTGCTGCCCTTCAGCCAGCGCACCAAGATCAGCAGTGATCAGCGCTTCAAGGGCGGTATCCAGCCCGTCGCCGGACAGGATCAGCTGGCCCATATGCGATACATCGAACAGGCCGGCGCTCTCCCGCGTCCAGAGATGCTCGGAAATAATGCCTTCATATTGGATGGGCATCAAATAGCCCGCGAAGGGCAGCATATGTGCGCCCTTGGCCCGGTGCCAAGCATCCAGCGGCAGCGCTTCAGGCTCTGCGTCCGGCAGATTTTCAGGCTCGGGAGAAAATTCGCTCATCAAATTGGTCCCAGTCATAAAGAAAAGTTATGCCGCGCCTCTGCTATCATCGACCGGAATCAAATGGCTGGCCAAAGGGCTAAGTCAACCGTTCAAAAATTGGCGCGCCCGCACCCGCCAGCCTTCGAACAGGACATCCATCTCTGAAAGGACGGCCAAAGCCGCCCGATCTTCCTTATATTTGCCGCCCACAAGCAGATCAAAAACCCGCCGCACCGTCCAATCGGGAAAGGGCCTGTCGATGAGGATCAGGTCACCCCCCCCTTGCGCCTGACCAGGCTCCAAAACGCGATAATACCAGCCAGAGCGACCTTCCCGCACCATCAGATCGGGAAGCGCGGCCCATGCGAGACGATCCCCTTGTTTCCAGCAGGGCTGTCGCGCCTGACTAACCTCTACAAGTGCCGAGCCAAGTCGGAAGCGGTCGCCAATGCACACCGTGTCTTCATCCAGCCCGGTGGTTGAAATGTTTTCGCCAAAGGCCCCGGCTGCGCGCAGAACATCCCTATCAGGTGCGTCCTCTTTCCAGCGTGCGTAATGATCAAAGGGGTAATGGTGGAGCGCCTTGTCGCGCCCGCCATGACGCACCTGATCGGCCTGCTCATCCCCCATTATGCCGAAAAGACCAATCTGGACACGGCCAGATAAGGGCTGTTTGGCAATGGCGCTCCCCTCCCCGCGCGACAATGGCTGGACACGGCCAGCCAAAAGGGCGCGAATGGGAAAGGACATTAGCGGGTGGCGTTATACTGAAGCTGCGCGTCGCTCAGTTGAAAGCCAACCAGAAGCTCAAAACTCGCCTTTTGCACGGCCGCACGCACATCAGGGTTGGCCAAGGGATCAACTACTGCATCCGCGTCGCCCGCTTTGCGCTTGCGCGTCAAACGCTGTTCAATTTCGGGCGGCAGAGTGGCCGCGGCCCGGTTCACATATCCTGTCGCAGATCCGCTTGCTTCGACGCGGGTCTGACCGTCGGCGAAATTCAGCCGGATCGTGCCCAGACGCTTGGACACAACGACACGGCCACCCTGAACCACCGTTGCGAAATAGGGCAGATCAACCTGCCGCGCGCCTGTGCTCTCGCGGCGAGTCGCGCGGACATCAAATGTTGCATTGGCAACAATATCAGCACCCTGCTGTGCGCAGTTTTCCCGCAAATTGGTGATCGCCGCCACGACATCAATCGCGCTTGCATCCCGCGCGTCTGCCGGATCGAAAACGGTAATATCCCCCGTATAGGCCGGAATAGCGACCGCCGGGCACGCCGAGCGCGTGACAGAAATACCGCCAGTTGCGTCAATATCCCCATCCTTTGCACAGCCCGCCAACAGAACAGAGGCAAGGCCAAGCGAGGCAAGAGCGGGCAAACGGGAAAAATTACGCAGCATGGTCAAGGGATTCCTCAAAGATCAGAGGTGCGGTATAGGAAGCGGCTTTCCCGGCTGCAAGCAATCGCGTAGGGGCAAAATTAAGATGAGTGAGACAAAACCACCCCTACGCCTTCTGATTGCGGCCCCACGCGGCTTTTGTGCCGGCGTTGATCGCGCCATTTTGATCGTTGAAAAAGCGATCGAGCACTATGGCGCACCCGTTTATGTCCGGCATGAGATTGTGCATAACCGCTTTGTTGTGGACAGTTTGAAGGCCAAGGGCGCCGTCTTTGTCGAAGAACTAGATGACGTCCCCGATGGGGTTCCCGTTGTCTTTTCAGCGCATGGCGTGCCCAAGCTGATCCCCGCAACCGCCGATGCGCGTGGGATGAATTGGCTGGATGCGACCTGCCCCCTTGTTTCGAAGGTGCATCGGCAAGCCGAACGTCTGGTTGAACAGAATAAACATATCATCTTTATTGGCCATGCTGGCCACCCAGAGGTCATTGGCACTTTTGGGCAGGTGCCCGATGGCTCTATGACGTTGATCGAAGATGTCCCGGATGTGGCCGAGCTTCCCAATCTGGACGCAGGGCAATTGGGCTTTCTGACGCAAACGACGTTATCGGTTGATGATACGGCCGCCATTGTCGATGCGCTCAAGGCCCGCTTCCCCGGCATCCAGGGACCAAAGGGCGAAGATATTTGCT
>CAMAQU010000039.1 GCA_945860425.1 Sphingomonas paucimobilis | reverse complement strand
TGCGGGCGGGGACACACAGGGCCTGAATGCGACTATCCGGGTCAGCGGCACCGGGCAACGTCCCGAATTTGCATTCTCCAGCGTGCCTGCCTTGCCGCAGGAAGAGCTTTTGTCTCGCCTGCTCTTTGGCACCTCCATCACCAACCTGTCCGCACCCGAAGCGGTGCAGTTGGCTGCCGCCATTGCCTCTATGCAAGGGGGCGCCGGGCTCAACCCAATTAATGCCCTGCGCAAAGCCATCGGCTTGGATCGGCTGCGCATTCTCCCCGCCGATTTGGCCGCCGGCCAGCGCACGTCGATTGCCGCGGGGAAATATCTTTCGCGGCGCACCTTTGTTGAAATCGTGACCGATGGTCAGGGCTATTCCGCGACGCGGGCAGAGTTTCAAGTCACGCGCTGGCTTTCGATTCTGTCCACCATCTCAACCATTGGCGAACAAGGTGCATCGGTGCGCGTCTCGAGAGATTATTAAAGAAAAAAGGGAGCCGGAATGCACCAGCCCCCTTCTTCATCACTTGGCCTTTAAGGTTCAGGCAGAGATGAGGGCAGCCCCACTCCGGCGGCGGCGCGCAGCTCCCCCAACCAGACCAAAGCCTGCCAGCATCATCGCCCAGCTGGCCGGTTCTGGAATGCCGGACATGACCGGATCAAAGGAAATCTGCTTCACGTCTTTGAACTTCAGCGATCCCCCGGCCTGGTTGACCAGACCATAAAGCTCAATGCTGTCCAGCACTTCGCTGGCCCCGGCCATCACATCAATCTTGCTGTTGGAAGGCAGACCAAATCCGCTGAAAACTTGCGATCCGCCGCCGACAAAGTTGACCTTGATGTTCAGATTGCTCGCACGCTGATTGGCGAAATCCTCAATCTTGAACTGCATCACACTAAAGCCCGTTGAAGGATCAATGAGCAACGCGGAAAAGCCATTGCCATTGCCGCTGCCAAGTCCCTTGATAATGGCAACGCCATTGCCATTGCCGGCGTCAATGCCATCGGCTGCGGTCAGGACAACCGGGATTGCACCCGGCTTTGTCAGGGTGTTGAGGGTGGTGCCAGAGCCAGCTGAATTGGCATGAACCACTTCGGCATAAGGGGCCCCATTGTTCAGGAAAACGGTCGCCGCCTGAGCAGGGGCAATCGCGGCGGCCATGCCCATGATGGCCGCGAAACAAAGTATATATCTGTGCATGAAATGTGCCTCACCAAAAAAGTTAAAGATGGTTTGCGACCCTTTTTTGGTTGTCCAAGACATAACAAGCAGACTGCATAAACGCTCCGCCTGGCTGGGCATTATACATTGATTTGGGTGTGTTTTATGGCGCTATTCTGGGCTCTTGCCCTAACCTGCTTTATCAATGCTATTCGCTTGACTTCGAAAGACCGGTCTCTAAGAGCGGCAACGGGCCACGCGGTCCCAACGCCGCGCGTGCTCTCTGTGAGGAGAGACTACATGACGAATATTATTAAGCCTACCGCTTTACCTGCGCGTCCATCTTTTTCATCCGGCCCCTGCGCCAAGCCGCCGGGTTGGGATGCATCCAAACTCAAAATCGATTCACTCGGCCGGTCGCACCGCGCCAAGATCGGTAAGTCGCGCTTGCAATTGGCCATCGACCTGACGCGCGCGGTTCTGCAAGTCCCTGACACGCATCGCATCGGCATTGTGCCCGGCTCAGATACGGGTGCGGTTGAAATGGCTATGTGGTCGATGCTGGGCGCGCGGCCGGTCACCATGCTGGCGTGGGAAAGCTTTGGTGAAGGCTGGGTGACAGATGCGGTTAAGCAGTTGAAGCTCGATGCCACCGTGGTGAAGGCACCTTATGGCACGTTGCCTGATTTATCCGCGGTCGACCCATCGCATGATGTTGTCTTCACCTGGAATGGCACCACCTCTGGCGTGCGCGTCCCCAATGGGGATTGGATTGCCGATGACCGTGCGGGCCTGACCTTTGCCGACGCGACCTCTGCGGTCTTTGCCTATGACATGCCGTGGGACAAGCTCGATGTGACGACCTTTTCCTGGCAGAAGGTTCTGGGCGGCGAAGGCGCACACGGCATCCTCATTCTGGGGCCGCGCGCGGTTGAGCGGCTGGAAAGCTATACGCCCGCATGGCCGCTTCCCAAGATTTTCCGCATGACAAAGGGCGGCAAGCTCATCGAAGGCATTTTCAAGGGGGAAACCATCAACACCCCTTCCATGCTCGCGGTCGAAGATGTCATCTTCGCGCTGGAATGGGCCCAGTCTCTAGGCGGGCTCGACGGTTTGATGGCTCGATCCAATGCCAATTCCGCCGCGCTTGATAAGATTGTGGCCGATCGGGATTGGCTCGGCCATTTGGCGGCGGATCCGGCCACCCGCTCGCGGACCTCGGTCTGCCTGACGGTTGAGGGTGCGGATGAAGATTTCATCAAGAAGTTTTCCGCTCTGCTCGATGCCGAAGGGGCAGCCTATGACATTGCCGGATATCGCGATGCCCCGCCGGGTCTGCGCATCTGGTGCGGTGCCACCGTCGATACAGCCGATATTGTGGCTCTCGGCCCCTGGCTCGATTGGGCTTATGCCCAAATGAAGGCCGCCTGATAATCTATCCTCTCCCCTTGGGGGAGAGGCGCGAGACTTATGAGCAACGCGAATTAGTCGCAGCGGAGAGGCATCCCTCTCCAGCTCTTCCAAGGAACACTGACATGACCAAACCCAAAGTTCTCATTTCCGACAAAATGGATCCCAATGCCGCCGCCATCTTCCGTGAACGCGGCTGTGAGGTGGATGAAATTACCGGCCTCTCGCCCGAAGAGTTGATCAAGATCATCGGTAAATATGATGGCCTTGCCATTCGCTCCTCGACCAAGGTGACGCCGGCGATCCTTGATGCTTGCGACAATTTGAAGGTCATTGGTCGCGCCGGCATTGGCGTTGACAATGTCGATATTCCGGCGGCCTCGGCCAAGGGCGTTGTCGTCATGAACACGCCGTTCGGCAATTCGATCACAACCGCAGAACATGCCATTGCGCTCATGTTCGCCCTCGCCCGCCAAATCCCAGAAGCCAATGCGCAGACGCAAGCAGGCCTGTGGCCGAAAAATGGCTTTATGGGCGTTGAAGTCACGGGCAAGACTTTGGGCTTGATTGGAGCAGGCAATATCGGCTCCATCGTCGCCACGCGGGCCTTGGGCCTGCGGATGAAGGTTGTCGCCTTTGATCCCTTTTTGACGCCAGAGCGCGCCATTGAAATGGGCGTTGAAAAAGCAGACCTAAACACGCTTTTGGCCAAGGCAGATTTCATCACGCTGCACACGCCGCTGACCGATCAGACACGCAATATCCTCAGCCGGGAAAATCTGGCCAAGGCCAAAAAGGGCGTGCGGATCATCAACTGCGCGCGCGGTGGCCTGATTGATGAAGCCGCCTTGAAAGACGCGCTCGACAGCGGGCAAGTCGCTGGGGCCGCGCTTGATGTGTTCGCCGTTGAACCGGCCAAAGACTCGCCCCTCTTTGGCACGCCCAATTTCATCTGCACGCCGCATCTGGGGGCCTCGACCACCGAAGCACAGGTGAATGTCGCGCTTCAGGTTGCCGAACAAGTGGCCGATTATCTGGTCAATGGCGGCGTCACCAATGCCCTCAACATGCCCTCACTTTCGGCCGAAGAAGCGCCCAAGCTGAAACCCTATATGGCGCTTGCTGAAAAGCTCGGCTCGCTGGTTGGCCAGCTTGCGCATGACAATCTTACGCAGATTTCTATCGAGGTCGAAGGCGCGGCAGCGCAGCTGAATATCAAGCCCATTACAGGCGCGGTCCTTGCGGGCCTGATGCGTCGTTATTCCGACACGGTGAACATGGTCAACGCACCCTTCCTAGCGAAGGAACGGGGCCTTGATGTGCGCGAAATCCGGCATGACCGCGAAGGCGTGTATCATACGCTCATCCGCGTGACAGTGGCTACCAGCCAGGGGGACCGCTCGGTCGCAGGCACGTTGTTCAACAACACAACGCCGCGTCTGGTCGATATGTTCGGGATCAACATTGAGGCTGATCTTGATGGGCACATGCTCTACATCGTCAATGAAGATGCGCCCGGCTTTATCGGGTCGATTGGGACGTTGCTGGGCCAAAACGGCCTCAACATTGGGACCTTCCATCTCGGCCGTCGCACAGCGGGTGGGGAGGCGGTTCTGCTGCTCTCCATGGATCACGCTATCCCAGAGCCCGTTTTATGGGATGCCTGTAAGCTTGCCGGTGTGAAAACTGTTAAGGCATTAAAATTCTGATCTGCTAAGGCGCGCTCATGACCAAAGCTTTGCTCCCAACCGGATTTCGCGATCGCTTGCCGCCAGAGGCAGATGCTTCTGCGCGTCTGGTGCGCAGCGTTCTCGATACAGTCGCCTCTTATGGTTATGAGCGCGTTCAGACGCCCTTGGCGGAATATGAAGCGAGCCTGACGGCCGCCCTTGGCACGTCCTCGCGGGATTTGCTCCGCTTTGTTGACCCTGTTTCGGGGGAAACAATGGCCATCCGATCCGACATTACCGGGCAGATTGGTCGCATCGCACGTGGGCGCATGGGCCATCACCCCCGCCCCTTGCGGTTGAGCTATGGAGGCCCGGTGGTGACGTTGCGCGCAACTCAGCTTCGGCCAGAGCGGGAATTGATGCAGGTCGGTGCAGAACTGATCGGCCTCGATAGCGTGGCGGCCGTGGCGGAAGTTGTGACGGTTGCGATTGAGTCGCTCAAAAATGCTGGCGCACGCGATCTGACGCTGGATCTGACCATGCCAGACTTGATCGACACCCTGCTCCCCGGTGCTGACACGGCAGACTTAAAGGCGCGGCTGGATGCCAAGGATGCAGCCGCCGTGCCAGATGCGTTCCGGCCTCTAATTGCAGCCGCTGGGCCCTATGCTGAGGCGTCGGCAAGGCTGCGGGCTTTTGATGAGAAGGGCGTGCTGACGGCCCGGCTTGACGCACTCGATGCGCTGGTGGCTATTTTGCCCGCAGATGTCCGCGTGACCCTTGATCCGACTGAGCGGCATGGCTTTGAATATCAAAGCTGGTTCGGCTTTTCCCTTTTCTCGGCGCAATGCTCTGGCGAAATCGCGCGGGGCGGCAGCTATCGGCTGGGCGAAGAACCAGCAATTGGCTTTTCAGCCTATATTGATCCTCTGATCGATGCAGGATTGGCGCAAGGAGAGCGGAGGCGCTTGTTCCTGCCCCTGGGCACGCTGCCGTCGAAAGCCGCTGCGTTGCGCGCTGAAGGCTGGGTGACTGTCTCCGCGCTTAGCGAAGACGATACGGCAGAGGCTCAGATTTGTTCGCATATTCTGTCCAACGGCAGAGCCGTTCCAACGGACTAGGGCGCCTTCCTGCTTGCGGGACTGCTCTTAGGGGTGGACGCGCTGGCTTGAGCACAATAACGCACGCAATAGGCACAGCCGTTTAAACATGGAGACTATCCCTTGGCCAATGTCACAGTGATCGGCGCCCAATGGGGTGATGAGGGCAAGGGAAAGATTGTCGACTGGCTCGCCAGCCGCGCAGATGTCGTTGTCCGCTTTCAAGGCGGACATAATGCGGGCCACACATTGGTTGTTGGCGATCAGACATATAAACTCTCGCTCCTTCCCTCGGGCATTGTTCGCGGCACATTGTCAGTCATTGGCAATGGCGTTGTGCTGGATCCTTGGCATTTCCGCGATGAAGTGGCGAAGCTTCAGGACCAAGGTGTCACCATTTCACCCGCCAATTTGCACATTGCCGAAAACGCGCCGCTCATCTTGCCGTTCCACCGCGATCTGGATGGCCTGCGCGAAGATGCCAGCGGGAGTGGAAGGATCGGCACCACCCGGCGGGGCATTGGCCCTGCTTATGAGGACAAGGTTGGCAGGCGTGCCATCCGCGTGTGCGATCTGGCCCATCTCGATGATTTGGATGCACAGCTTGACCGCATCTGCGCGCACCATGATGCGCTGCGTGCGGGCTTTGGCCAGCCGCCCATTGATCGGGCGCGGTTGATCAATGATCTTAAAGAGATTGCGGATTTCATCCTACCCTTTGCCAAGCCCGTCTGGGTCACGCTCAACCAAGCCAAGAAGCGCGGCGACCGCGTTTTGTTTGAAGGTGCACAGGGCGTGTTGCTGGATGTTGATCACGGCACTTATCCGTTCGTCACCTCATCAAACACCATTGCGGGCACGGCGTCGGGCGGATCGGGCCTTGGCCCGTCGTCGGTCGGTTTCGTGCTGGGGATTGTGAAGGCTTATACCACGCGTGTCGGCTCCGGCCCCTTCCCGACCGAGTTGGAAAATGAAATTGGCCAGCGGCTGGGCGAGCGCGGGCATGAATTTGGTACGGTCACAGGGCGTAAGCGGCGCTGCGGCTGGTTTGATTCCGTGCTGGTACGTCAATCGGCGGCCGTGTCCGGCATCACCGGCATTGCGCTGACCAAACTCGATGTGCTGGATGGGTTTGAAAAACTCAAAATCTGCACCGGCTATCGGATTGGCGATGCGGTTTATGACTATTTGCCGCCCCATGCCGCTGATCAGGCACGGGCAGAGCCGATTTACGAAGAAATGGATGGTTGGGCCGAAACAACCGCCGGCGCGCGCAGCTGGGCAGAGCTTCCAGCGCAAGCGATCAAATATGTCCGCCGCATTGAAGAGCTGATCCAATGCCCGGTCGCTTTGGTCTCCACCAGCCCAGAGCGGGAAGACACCATATTGGTGCGCGATCCCTTTAGCGATTAAGCGGCTGCTCAACGTGTCGCCTCGTTCGGCGGCGTGTCCCGGAATTGAAATTATCTCACTTTATGCGGGGTGTGCCTGGCTTTTTTGGCCTGCGCGCGCAAGGAGGCATCCCGTTCATGACGTCCAGAAACGCAACGTCCGTTCGCGCAAGAGAGATTGAAGTGGCTGTCACGCGCGCACCGTCTGACTGGGCGAGACTGCTCGCTTTTGGAGCGGTTCAATGGCCCTGGCTTTTGAAAAGCCTCTATGGTGGCCCCAAGGCAGATCGCGCCGCGTTGCTCGCGCGTTTGGCCCTTCCGGATGAAGCCTTGCCGGATTTGGGGAGTTGGAAAGCAGATGCCGGGCTTCTGCATCGGATTGTCGATGCCATCAACACACATCAACCTGAAACAATAGTGGAGCTGGGCGCAGGGGCGTCGACTCTTGTCACGGCACGCGCGCTTCGGATGATCGGTGGAACCCGGCGGCTGGTGAGCTTTGATCAGCACAAGGATTTTGTCACCGCCGTCCGCTGTTGGTTGGCGGACCATGATCTGAATGCGGACGTGCGCTATGCCCCCCTCACGGCGGAAAACGGCCTCTGGTCAGGCCTTTGGTATGATCTTTATGGCGTGCCCGATCGCATTGATATGTTGCTGATCGACGGTCCGCCATGGGCCCTCGGCCCCACGATCAGAGAAGGGGCGTCTTGCCTGTTTTCCCGCGTTCCTGTGGGCGGCGTGGTGATACTAGATGATGCTGCTCGGCCAGGTGAGCGTCTCGTGGCCCGGCGTTGGCGGGAAGATTGGCCTGAATTTGATTGGGTGTTTACGCCCGGGATCAAAGGAATGTTAAAGGGCGTGCGGCGAAGCAACTAAGCGGGCAAGTCTTGGCTCAACCGCTTGGATGCGCGCCAGAAAAACCATGCCGGCAACAGCCCGAGCCAGGCCGCGCCATACAGCACCCAGCGTACGCTTTCTGTGCCCGCCATGGGCTTGAAGGCATCAGACAAAATGCCGAAGAAGAGCGGCCCTAAGCCAAGGCCAATCAAATTCTGCCCAAAAATCACCAGCGACGTCGCGACCGCCCGTTGATTGGGCTTCACCAATTGCTGGGCCAGCGCATAGCTTGGCCCATAATAAAAATAGTTGAGCGCCGTCGGGATAATGAGGAGCACCAGCGCCAGCCGCCAATCACTCACATAATAAGCCGCAAAAAGAATAGGTGCGGCGATCGTCATGCCAACCGCCGGCGCAGTGAGAAAATGCCGCTTGTCCTTCTTGCCAAATCGATCGGCCAGATACCCGCCAGCCCAAGTGCCCAGCATCCCTGCAAGGCCCGTGACGACCCCCAGCCAAAGCCCCGTCTGTCCTGCGCTCAGGCCAAAATCGCGCTGAAACAAAATCACGACCCAAACGGCTTTCCCGTAAGCGAGAAAGGCGGTGAAACTGGCCCCCAGCAAAACCAGCAGGAAACTTTTATTGGTCAGAATTTCGGCCATTGTTGGAATAAAGGCCTGTTGCGGTTTGGCGGCTGCCACCGCCTGATGCCGCCCCGGATCGCGCAGCAGTACGGGCAGAATAAAGGCAAAGAGGATGCCCGGAATACTCACCGCCAAAAAGGCATTCCGCCACCCATAAAGATCGTTGAGCGTGCCGCCGATGACCATGCCGATCAGCCCGCCAATCGAAATGCCCATGCCATAAAAGGCCATGGCGGAGGAACGTTTATCCGCCGGAACTGCATCGGTGATCAGGGAATGTGCAGCGGGCGTACAGCCGGCCTCTCCCACGCCAACGCCAATGCGCGCTAACAGCAGTTGAGCGAAATTCTGCGCCAGCCCACAAGCGGCCGTCATCACGGACCAGACGCCGAGGGAAATGGAAATCACATGCGCCCTATTCGTCTTGGGCAAGTCAATATATCGGGCGATGGGGATGCCAAGAATGGTGTAGAATAACGCAAAGGCCAGCCCCGTCATCAGGCCAATTTGCGCGTCTGACAATTGGAGATCGCGGCTGATTTCTTCCGCCAAAATGTTGACGATCTGACGGTCCAGAAAGTTGAAAATATAGACGATCAAGAGCGTCCACATCAGCATTCGAACGCTACGGGGGGTTCCGGCTGTGGATGCGCTCATGCCTTTTACTCTCCTGACGGCCTGTTTTTACACGCCTTGTCAGCCTTGTGCGGAAAAGCAGGAGAGAGGGCAAGTCTCAGTTGGGTAAGTCACCCGCACTGGGCGCGGTGGAGCAGTTTCTGATCGGCCAATACCAGCGCCATCATGGCCTCCACCACGGGCGCACCCCTTATGCCGACACAGGGGTCATGGCGACCCTTGGTCACAATCTCAGCGGCGGCCCCTTCGCGCGTTACCGTTTCAACCGGGGTTAGAATGGAAGAGGTAGGCTTAAAGGCCACGCGCACAACAACAGGCTGGCCGGTGGAGATTCCCCCGGCAATCCCGCCTGCATTATTCGCCAAAAACTCTGGCGCGTTGCTGCCCGGGCGCATGGGGTCGGCATTTTCTTCCCCGCGCAGGCGCGCGGCCGCAAAGCCGGCGCCAATTTCCACTGCCTTGACGGCATTGATGCTCATCATCGCAGCGGCCAGCTCACTGTCGAGCTTGGCATAAAGCGGCGCACCCCAGCCAGCGGGGACGCCCGTTGCCACACATTCCACAACCGCGCCCAACGAGGAGCCGGATTTGCGCGCTTCATCCACCATCTTTTCCCAGCGGCCTGCCGCGGCCTCATCGGGGCAGAAGAACGGGTTCTTGTCGATCTGGCTCGCTTCAAAATTGTCGCGATTAATGGCGTCTCCGCCAATCTCAACCACATAGGCAAGAAGCTCAACTTCGGGGAGGATCGCGCGCGCAACGCCGCCTGCGGCAACCCGCGCTGCCGTTTCGCGTGCGGAGGATCGTCCACCACCGCGATAATCGCGAAAGCCATATTTGGCGTCATAGCTATAATCGGCATGGCCGGGCCGATAGGCCTTGGCGACATCCGAATAATCCTTGGATCGTTGATCCACGTTCTCGATCATCAGGCTGATCGGCGTACCCGTCGTCCGCCCTTCAAACACGCCAGACAGGATGCGCACGGCGTCCGGCTCTTGCCGCTGCGTGGTAAAGCGCGAACTGCCGGGGCGGCGTTTATCGAGAAAGGGCTGAATATCCGCCTCTGACAGGGCAAGGCCCGGCGGGCAGCCATCCACCACAGCACCCAAAGCGGGCCCGTGGCTTTCGCCCCAGGTGGTAAAGCGGAACACGCGGCCAAAGGTATTGAAGCTCATGGCCTAAGCGATGCCGCGATTTGCCCCTTATTGCAAGGCGGGTCGCTCAGTCAGCATGATCCCGCCTTGCCAAGGCACCTTTAGGCCAGCGCAATATCGGGCGCGTCTTCGGCTTTCATGCCCACGACATGATAGCCACAATCGACGTGATGCGTTTCGCCCGTCACACCCGCTGACAGGTCGGACAGCAGGTAGAAACCAGCCCCGCCGACATCCTCAATCGTCGTGTTACGCTTGAGTGGACTGTTCAGCTCATTCCATTTCATAATGTAGCGGAAATCGCCGATGCCAGAGGCGGCGAGCGTCTTGATCGGCCCGGCAGAGATGGCATTGACGCGAATATTGTCATGGCCAAGATCAACCGCCAGATATTTGACCGAAGTCTCCAGCGCAGACTTGGCAACGCCCATCACGTTATAATGCGGAACAACTTTCTCCGCGCCATAATAGCTGAGCGTCAGCAGCGATCCGCCATTGGGCATCATCGCGGCGGCCCGTGTGGCAACGGCGGTGAAGCTGTAGACGCTGATGTTCATCGTCATCAGGAAGTTATCGAGGCTGGTGTCGCAATAGCGGCCCCGCAATTCATTCTTGTCGGAAAAACCAATGGCATGAACGACAAAGTCAATTGTTGGCCAGCGGGCCGCCAGCGTTGCAAAGGCTTTATCCAGATCGTCCATATTGGCGACATCGCAATCGATCAGGAAATCGCTGCCCAATTCTGCAGCCAGCGGGCGAACGCGCTTTTCCAGAGCGTCTCCCTGATAGGAAAAGGCGAGTTCAGCACCCTCTTCTTTCAGCTTTTTGGCGATGCCCCATGCAAGGCTCCGGTCATTCGCCAGCCCCATGATGAGCCCCCTTTTGCCCGCCATATACCCTGCCATCATGTCTTCCCTTCATTCTTACTCTTTGATTTTCGCGGTTCTTTTCGGGCCGGATTGGCCAGCGCCGCGTTGAAATGTGCCCCAATAACAAGCCCGAATCCGACGATCCAGAAAAAGAGTAA
>CAMAQU010000038.1 GCA_945860425.1 Sphingomonas paucimobilis | reverse complement strand
AGGCGATGGAGCATGGAATGGCCGTACTTGCATGGTCCCCGCTTGGCGGCGGCCGCATTGCACAGCCCGGCACAGATCGGGAGCGTGCCGTTGCTGCCGCCCTGGACACCGTCGCCCAAGAATTTGGCGTCAGCCGGACGGCCGCTGCCTATAGTTGGATCATGGCGCACCCGGCCCGTGCGATCCCAATTGTCGGGTCGCAACAGGTCAGCCGCATTCGCGAAGCTGGCGATGCCCTGAAAGTCCGGTGGACGCGACAAACTTGGTATGATGTTCTGGTTGCCAGCCGTGGAGAAAAACTGCCGTGACAAAGCCGCTCGAAATCGCTTGGTTTTCCGCTCTTTGCGACGATGATTATGAATTTTTGGGCGTGCCAGATGCAAGCCTTGCCTCCAGTTGGGAGCATTGCCGGAATATCGTGATGCGCGCCGAAGAGGGCGGGTTTGACAATATCCTGCTGCCCTCTGGCTATCAGCTTGGCATCGACACGCAAATGTTTGCAGGCGCAATTGCGGCCCTCACCCGGTCGATCCGGTTGCTTATGGCCGTCCGCATTGGCGAGACCTGGCCACCGCAGCTGGCGCGCCAAATTGCAACGCTGGACCGCATTTTGGGTCTCGCGCCCTGCGGGGCTGGCCGTCTTGCGGTCAACATTATCTCCTCCGACATGCCGGGCGAGAAAATGGACAGCGAACCCCGCTATGCCCGCACCGTTGAGGCGATGAAGATCCTCAAGACCCTGCTCAATGGGGAGCATCTGAGCCATCAGGGGGAGTTTTACAGCTTTGACCTCGATCCGGCACGTGTCAGCACGCTGTCGGGCACATGCCCGCCGCTTTACTTTGGTGGTCTCTCCCCCGCCGCGCGCGAGGCGGCAGCCGAAGGGTGCGATGTTTATCTGATGTGGCCAGAAACCCTGTCTGGCGCGAAGGATCTGATCGCCGATATGACCGACCGTGCCGCCAAACGCGGTCGCACGCTCAAATACGGCTTCCGCGCCCACGTCATCGTGCGAGAAACAGAGGCAGAGGCCCGCGACTATGCAACGCGCCTCCTCTCAAAGCTGGATGCTGACAAGGGTGCCGAAATTCGCGGCAAGTCACTGGACGCGCAGACATTTGGCGTGGCACGTCAGGCCGAACTGCGCGCCGCAGCCGGCGATGACGGCTATATTGAGGATAATTTGTGGACCGGCATTGGCCGGGCGCGCTCAGGCTGTGGCGCGGCCATTGTCGGCAACCCAGATCAGGTCGAGGCAAAGCTGCGCGCCTATCAAGCGCTTGGCATCGATGCCTTCATCCTCTCCGGCTATCCGCACGCAAATGAGTGCGACATGTTCGCTCGCTACGTTCTGCCAAAGCTGGAGCACGGCAAGCTCTCAATCGGCTAAGTCCCGGCGGGGTCATGTGGGATAATCGCACCTGACCCCGCCTGGACCTACCGAGCCTTAGTCGATCCCAAGAAACGTAATATGATCTTCCAACGGAACACGCTCCCGAACAAAATTGTTCGCTGGGGCCTCGTCCGCGCGCCAGCCAATTGCGAGGCCGCAGAACAGCAATGTATCATCCGAAAGACCGAGCTGATCCTTAATGGTCCGGCCATACATGCCCATATATTCCTGCGGGCAGCTATCCAGGCCTTCGCCGCGCAGCAGCAGCATGATCGTCTGCAGCCACATGCCGACATCTGACCATTGGGGTTCCTTCATGAACTTCGGGAAGTGGCACAAGAGCAAGACAGGTGCACCAAAGGAGACCATATTGGCCTGTGCAAAGGAGGCGCGCTGTTCCGCGTCATCACGCATAATGCCCATGGATTCATACATACGCGCGCCGAGAGAACGCAGCCGAGACTGATATTTTTCATGTTGTCCGGGGGCTGAAAAATCATATTCCAGCGGACTATCAGGCTGGCTGGCCAGCAGCCGCTCTTGCAGGGCCTTGAGAGGCGCGCCTGCAAGAACAGTCGCCTCCCAAGGTTGAAAATTACATCCAGACGGCGCCATGCGGGCCTGATCAAGCACGCGCCGTAGCGTTTCTGACGGAACGGGCTTATCCTGAAAAGCACGGATGGAACGACGTGTGGCAACGGCTTCAGCAATATTCATGGGGTCATTCTTCCTTAAAGATTAGCCTCTTTCTAACATCAGATCCGATTTGGCCAATGGCTTTGCGAAAATTTCCGGAATCTTTGGCTCCGCCCGCACTCGCGTCGCCTATTGCCTTTGTAATAACCTAGGTTACTCTCATTTCATGATAGTGCGTAAATCTGTCTCGGTTCTGTCCGCATGTGTTCTGCTCGCCTCATGTGGCGGTGGCGGGCAAAGCAGTAACGGTAGCACCGCTGGAACAACGCCAGCCGCTCCTTCGCCAACCCCTATCAATACGACATGCAGCCTGCGTGACAGGCAGGATTGGGCTTTGAGCGAATTGCGGCAATGGTATCTGTTCCCAGACTTGTTGGATCTCAGCGTAAACCCAGCTGCTTATAGCAATGTTGATGATTATGTGGACGCGCTTGTCGCCCCTGCCCGGGCGCAATCCCGCGACAGATATTTTACCTATGTTACCTCCATCGCTGCAGAGAACGCCTATTTCAGTTCCGGGTCCAGCGCGGGCATTGGGATGCGGTTAAATTATGATGCGACGAACCGCCGGGTCTTTGTTCTCGAAGCCTTTGAAGACACTCCAGCTCTTGCCGCCGGAATTGATCGAGGCACGGAAATTCTCGCCATTGGGGAAACACCCACCAGCTTGCGCAGTGTAACCACGCTTTTTGCATCCGGCGGCTCAACGGCGGTTGCCGATGCCCTCGGCCCTTCCACAGCGGGACTGACACGCACCATGACGATCCGCGCAAATGGGGTCGCGCGTGAGGTTACGGTGAGCAAAAGAGACTATACGCTTGCCCCGGTTTCTTCGCGCTATGGGTATAAGATCATCAACGATAATGGCCGGCGCGTGGGCTATATCAATCTGCGCACCTTTATTGGAACGGCGAATGATCAGTTACGCACCGCCTTTGATGCAATGCGCACCCAAGGCATTACAGAACTGATTATTGATTTTCGCTATAATGGCGGCGGACTGGTTTCTGTTGCAGAAACTATGGCTGATTTGCTCAACGCCAATCGCGCCTCTCAGATTTGGAGTTACACGACCTTCCGCCCGGAAAAATCCTCTGAAAATGAAAGCTATAGCTTACGCGCCCAGTCTCAAGCTGTTCCCGTCACGCGGATAGCCTTTATTGGGACAAGCGCCAGCGCCTCTGCCAGCGAAATGGTCATTAACGGTCAACTCCCCTTTCTGGGGGCGGCAACCGCCCTGATCGGCTCCAACACCTATGGCAAACCCGTCGGGCAGATCGCGCGCGACAGGAGCGTGTGCGATGATCGGTTCCGGATTGTTGCCTTCCGCGTCGAAAATGCGGCGCGGCAAGGGGGTTATTATACGGGCCTCGCCAGCAAAATGGCCTCCACCTGTCAGGCCGCAGACGATATCAGCCGGCCCTTGGGTGATCCGGCAGAAGCTTCTGTGCGGGCGGGGCTAGATTTTCTAGCAGGCCGCGCCTGCACGCCCATAAGCGGTCAAACTGCGCTATCCGCAGCCAACCGTGGACTGCTTCGACCGACCAAGCCGAGCGCAGCACAATATCAACTTGAAGGGCTGTTCTAGCCCCGTTTGTCCTGCAGCGATCAGGATTGGCGCATCGCCCCGAACCGCTGGATCAACCAGCTTCTGAACACAGCCATCGCTGGATCCGACAGATCATCGGCGTGGAGCTTTAGATAATAGCCATAGCCATCTTCGACCACGGCTTCATAAGGCATTTGAAGACGGCCCTGCGCGATTTCTTCGGCAAACATATCAACATCCCCCAACAGGACGCCATTGGCCGTCATCGCATAATGGGCAGCGGTAATGGCCGTATCAAAAGCAATGCCGTCTGCGGTATTGACCTTCACTCCCATTTGCCGAGCATAGGCCGACCAGAGCAAATCGCGCGGCTGATCCTCCAGCTTGATATGCAGTAAATCCTGCTGGCTCAAAAAATCACCCAAGGATCGCTCTTGCGCCAATTTTGCGGTCTCGGGGCTACATAGCGGGGCGACGCGGACCATCCACAAGAGATCGGTCACCTGATCATCCACATTGGGTCGGTCATAGACAATGGCCATATCCAGTGCCGTTGCCGGAAGGCCCGTCACGTTTGAGCTGGAAACATCGACCCGAATATCGGGATATTCCGCCCGAAAATCTTTTAGGATCGGCAAGAATTGCTGTTGCAGCAACGAAGGCGGAATATGGATGCGCACGGTGCGGTGCGCCAAATTGTCGTCCCGGATCGCATTCATCGTCTGTTCAATGCGATCAAGGCTCTTGGTGACCACTGGCAAAAGCTCGGCTCCGGCTGCTGTTAGAACAAGTCGGGATGCCTCGCGTTCAAACAGCTGCTTGCCCAGCAATTCCTCTAGCCCACTCACATGTCGGCTCATCGCGCTTTGCGAGACAGAAAGAGCGGCCGCGCCACCCGTAAAGCTTTTCTGCTGCCCCACAGCCTCAAACGCCCGCAGCGCGTTTAGGGGGAGCCAACGGCGATTAATGGTGCCCTTTGTATGAATGGGACAGGCCTTCATGGTAGGATTGGTTGCAGTCACACCCCCATAGCCCGACATTTTGTTATGGGGCCATGCGAAAAAGAGATTTTATCGCTTTGCCCGGATGGTTCAAGCCACCAACCACATAATTCCGGCCAGTTAATTTGGGGACAGATAGCCATGGATCTTCAGCGCATCGACGCCATGTTTCGCGAACGGCGAACAGGCCACACCCTTCCCCAAGGTCTCTACACGAGCCAAGAGGCCTTTGAGTTCGATATGACGGCGATTTACGGGCAAAGCTGGCTGATGGCCGGCATGGAATGTGAATTGCCAAAAGCAGGCAGCTACATCTCCATGATGGTGGGCAAATGGCCTGTGGTCATCACCCGCGATAAGGAAGGCACGATCCGTGCTTTTCACAATAGTTGCCGCCACCGTGGCTCCATGGTTTGCCAACCGGGCCATGGCACCGCACCAAAGCTGGTCTGCCCTTATCATCGCTGGACCTATGATCTAGACGGGTCACTCTTTGCGGCAGGCCGCATGGAAGACGATTTCGACAAAAGCGCCCATGGCCTGAAACCCATTGCGATAGCCTGTTTCGGTGGCGCAATCTTCATTTGCCTTGCAGACAATCCACCGCCGATCGATGATTTCCGGGAGAAGTTTTCGGCTTATGCGGCACCTGCCAATTTCGAAAATCTAAAGCTCGCCCATGTCGACAAGCTGGTCGAACATGCGAATTGGAAGCTCGTCATGGAAAATGCCCGCGAATGCTATCATTGCGCAACGGGTCATCCGGAATTGGCAAAGACCTTTCCTGTGGGCATGTCTAAGCATTTTGACGCGCATGAAGATGCGCGGGCGGAAGCCTTTAGCGCCGCCATGGACGCCCATGGTTTTCCGCACGAGCCAGTGGAGGGACATTGGTGGCAGGTTGCCCGCTTCGCGCTCAATGAAGGCTGCACCTCCATATCACAGGATGGCAAGCCGCTGATCAAAAAGCCGCTGATC
Source organism: Sphingomonas paucimobilis (assembly GCA_945860425.1). Lineage (GTDB taxonomy): Bacteria > Pseudomonadota > Alphaproteobacteria > Sphingomonadales > Sphingomonadaceae > Aquisediminimonas > Aquisediminimonas paucimobilis_A. The sequence goes on along the minus strand of CAMAQU010000038.1, from coordinate 5,436 downwards.
ACGACCAATGGCGGCGATATTGGTTCGCTGCGCTGGGCCATTGATCCGCATCTTTTTGCCCATGCAACGTCGGACTATGTGTTCATGTTCAGCTGCATGCCGGTCAGCCCGACGGAAACGCATGTGTTCAGCAAATGGTATGTCCACAAGGATGCGGTGGAAGGTGTCGATTATGATGTCGACACCCTCATCTCCCTCTGGGCCGTTACCAATTCGCAGGACAAGGAACTGGCGGAAAACAACCATAAGGGCGTCAACAGCCCGGGATATACGCCCGGCCCCTATTCGGCCGATGCAGAGATGCTCGCCCGCCGTTTTACCGACTGGTATTGTGACGTTTCGCGTGTCTATATTGATACCCATGGCAAATAAAAAGTCGGGGGACTTTCACCCAGAAACTTTGGCGGTCGCCTTCGGATATGATCCGCAAATGGGGATGGGAGCAGCAAAGCCCCCGATCTTCATGACCTCCACCTTTGTCTATCCATCGGCGCAGCATGCCAAAGACGTGCATGAGGCCTATTTTGACGGCACCGGGCCGCTGGTTGGGGAAACCAACCATATCTATTCCAGGCTCGGCCATCCGGGTCTGGATTTTCTGGAAACGCGCCTCGCGGCCATTGATGGTGCGGAAGATGCTGTCGCCTATTGCAGCGGCATGGCCGCGCACTCCAGCATTGCGCTGGCCCATGTTCGTCCCGGCGATAGCGTGCTGCATGGTAGGCCCATTTATGGCGGGGTGGATTTTCTCTACAACATCATGATGCCGCAATTCGGATCGCATGTGACCGCCTATCTGGATGGCACAGATGAAGATCATGTTCGCGCGGCGGCAGAGGCCGCAATGGCCAAGGGCCCGTTAAAGCTGATCATCGCAGAAACGCCCGCCAACCCGACGGCTGCGATTGTTGATCTCGACCTCATGGTGCGTATCGCCGATGAAGTTGGCGCAAAACAGGGGCATCGTCCGCTTGTTGTTGTCGACAATACATTGCTTGGACCTTTCGCGCAGCGTCCGATCGCACATAATGTCGATCTTTGCATGACTTCCCTCACCAAATATTGCGGCGGTCATAGCGACTTGCTGGCGGGTGGTATTTCAGGCCGCAAGGAATTGATTGAGCAACTCAAGCTCCAGCGGACAACATGGGGCAATCATCTGGATCCTTTCACGGCCTGGCTGGTGCTCCGGTCGTTGGAATCGGTCTCGGTGCGCACCGAGCGGGCCATGAGCAATGCACGCCTCGTTGCGGAATATTTGCGCGACCATCCCAAAGTCGCTGGCGTCACTTATTTAGGCTTTCTGCCCGAAGGATCGCGGCAGCGCGCTGTGTATGATCGGCAGTGCAAGGCTGCCGGATCGACCTTTTCCTTCCACCTGCATGGCGGTGAAGCAGAAGCGTTCCGGATGTTGGATCAGCTCAAGCTGATGAAGGTTGCAGTCAGCCTTGGCGGATCGGAAACATTGATCTGCCATTCGGCGAGCACAACGCATTATGCAGTCGCGCGCGAGCAGCGATTGGAAGGCGGAATAACCGATGGCACGATGCGGCTATCGGTCGGGCTGGAACATGTGGACGATTTAATCGGCGATTTGCGCCAAGCGCTGGAGGCGGTGTAATGGAACTGAACTTTACGGGAACCGATGTGTGCGCCATCAATGGCACACGAAGCGCACCCGAAGCCAAATATGACCTTGTCGTCATTGGTGCGGGGCCAAGCGGCATTGCCGCTGCCATAGAAGGCGCGGCCAGCGGCGCGTCGGTGCTTCTGGTGGATGAAAATCCCGTGTCTGGCGCACTGATGGGTAATGATACGCCGCTCTATTTCGGGGGCCGCATGACGGCCGCGACGCAAAATAGCGGCCGGATGCTCGAAGCCATTTTCATGAGCATGCCGGATCTTGAAAAGGCGATGGAAACGGGTGTCGAACTGCTGCTCGGCACCACCGCATGGGGTGTGTATCGCAACGGACCGGGCGTGCAGAGCTTACCAGAACAAGTCGTTGGCCTTGCCGATGCAGAACGGTCTTGGCTGGTCGGCTTTGACCGGATTGTGCTCGCCACGGGCGCGCGCGATCTTGCCATTGCCTTTCCGGGCTGGAACCAGCCGGGTGTGATGGGGGCCGCTGCTTTGCAAATGCTTCTGTCCCGTTATGGCGCATTTTCCGGGCGTCGCATTGTTGTTTTGGGATCGCATGATCTCGCGCTCGAAACCGCGCTTATGGCGCTGGAGTATGGGCTGGATGTCGCGGCTTTGGTGGAAGTACGCGATGGTCCGCAAGGCGATGCCGCACTCCTCGCAAAAGTTACGACAGCGGGCATAAACACATATTATGGGCAAAGCATCGCGGCAAGCAAAGGCGGGCTTGATGGGATTGAATCCATCACCTTGACCGATGGAACGGACATTGCTTGCGACACAGTTTGCGTCGCCATTGGTCTTATCCCCTCAATTGAGTTGGTCGATGCCATGCATGGTCCACGGGCGCTGAACGCGGCGCGCGGCGGCTATATTCCTGCGGGTGAACCAAATGTTGCGACGGTGGGCCTGTGCGCTGGCCTACCCGACACAGGTTTTGACCATGTTGCCTATCGGATGGATTGGGTGCGTGCGGCGCTGCGCGTCAATGCGCCCGATACGATCATCTGCCAATGCGAAGACGTAACATTGGCGGACCTAATCGGTATTCAGCCACCCAATTACCTGCCGCGTCCTGCAGCGATTCAGGCGCGCTCGCTTGACACGCTGCTCGACGATGGCCCAGCCAACCCGGATCAGATCAAGCGCCTGACCCGTTCGGGCATGGGTGTATGTCAGGGGCGTCGCTGCCGCGATCAGGTGGCGATGATGCTGGCGATTGAATCGGATAAGCCGTTCGGGACGATTCCACTGGCGTCACACCGCGCACCCGTGCGCCCCCTGCCGCTTAAGATTTTGGCCGAATGGGATGAACCTGCGGCGATGGATGCTGCGTGGGATGTCTGGTTCGGCATTCCGACCCAATGGGTACCGGTTGAAGATATCGGCACAGAATATCAGGATGCGCATCGCGAGATGCTCTACACGGGGATGTATAAATGAGCGGCTCTGAAGTAGTCATCGTTGGCGGTGGCGTTACAGGTCTCAGCGCAGGCTGGTGGCTGGCGCGTTCGGGCGTGAAGGTCACTGTGCTCGACAAGTTCATTGTCGGCTGGGAAGCCTCCGGACGCAATGGCGGCGGCGCGTCGCATTATTCCAGCCCATTGTTCGATGAAGAACAACGGCTGTGGCCGCAAATGGATGAACTGCTCGGCTACCCGACGGAGCATCAAAAGGGCCGTATCCTGATTGCGATGACGGAACGGCAGTGGGAACAATATCGTTTCATTGCCGAACGCCACACCCGCCTCAACCACCCGGTCGAGGTGCTTGACGTCAAGCAAGTGCAAGAGGCTGTCCCGCTGGCGGGCGACAATTGCTTTGGCGGCGTGCATTATAAATTTGGCGGCCATGCCAACCCGCAACGCACGGTGCAGGCTTATGCTTGGGCACTGCAAGATCTGGGCGGCAAAATCATTCAGCACAGCCCGGTCACCGGCTTTGAAACCGCTGGTGGCAAAGTGACCGGCGTGAAAACTGCCAATGCAACTTATGGCTGCGATGCAGTCGTGGTCGCCGCCGGGCCGCAAATCCCGCAGCTGATGGCGCAATTGGGTGTTGACGTTCCTCTGGCGGCCGCACGCGCGGAAATGATCATTACCGAACCTGCCCCCATGATGCCGCTGGGCGGCGTTGACGGGCATAAGATTTATGGGCGCCAGACGTTGCGCGGCAACCTCGCTTATGGCGGCGGGCCGCATGAATGGCTGGATGTCGATGCGACAGGCCCTGCCGCCCGTCCATCGACGCCGCTGGCGCGCAATCTGGCGAAGCGTTTGGCCGAATTGCTGCCCAAGGCCGCGCATTTGAACGTCATCCGCAGCTGGGCGGGCGTGATTGAAAACTCACCCGATGGCCGTCCCATCATTGACCGCCTCAATAGCCCCGACAATGTCGTCGTTGCCTCCATGTCCAGCGTCGGCTTTGGCCTGTCACCGGCATCGGGCCACGCAATCCGTGATCTGGTGATTGATGGCGCATGCTCCTTTAATAATATCGACCTTCTCAAGCTGTCGCGCTTTGACGGGCTTGAAAAGGATTGGCGTGAAAAGCGCGGGTGGATGCCCATCGCATGAGCCGATATTCAGCCTTCAGCCTGTTGCGCGGAGCCCTAACTGGGCACCGCCACTGGCAGCCAGCATGGCGCGACCCAGAGCCTAAATCGCATTATGATATCATCATCATCGGCGGTGGCGGCCATGGGCTGGCGACAGCATATTATTTGGCCAAGGTGCATGGCCTAAAGAATATTGCCGTTCTGGAAAAAGGCTGGATTGGTGGCGGAAATACTGGCCGCAATACAACGATTGTGCGGTCCAATTACCGGCTAGAGCCTTTGCATAATCTCTTCGAATTTGGCCTAAAGCTCTGGCACGGTCTCAGCGATGAGTTGAATTACAACGTCATGTTCAGCCCGCGTGGCGCGATGTTCCTTGGCCATAGCGACGCTGATATGGTCAAGCTTGCCGAACGCGGCGATGCTATGCGCTGTGACGGGATTGATGCCGATCTGTTGACCCGGGATCAGGTGGCAAAGCTTGAGCCACTGCTCGATATGTCGCGCGATGCGCGCTTCCCCATTCAAGGTGGTCTGATCCAGCGCCGGGGCGGCACTGCGCGGCATGATGCCGTCGCTTGGGGCTATGCCCGGGGCGCGGACAGCCTGGGCGTCGATATCATTCAAAAATGCGAAGTCACTGGCTTTGTACGCGATGGCGACGCCGTCGTTGGCGTAGAAACCAACCGTGGCCGCATAAGCGCGGGGCGCGTTGGCATTTGCGTGGCGGGTCATAGCGGCCATGTCGCGGGCTTGGCAGGCCTCAAATTGCCGGTTGAATCCCAAACCCTGCAAGCCATGGTGACCGAAGGCGTCAAGCCAATGATCAACAGCGTGATCATGTCGCAATCCTTGCATTGCTATATCAGCCAGTCGGACAAGGGCGGCGTCGTCTTTGGCGGTGATCCCGATAATTGGCCAAGCTATGCCCAGCGCGGCCACCCGATGGTGATGGAAGGCGCTGTGGCGCAAGGCCTCGCGCTAGTCCCGGCTTTGTCGCGCTTGCGTATGGTGCGGACGTGGAGCGGCGTGACCGACATGAGTTTCGACGGCGCGCCCATCATTGGCGAAACGCCGGTCCGCAACCTCTTCCTCAACGGCGGATGGTGCTATGGCGGGTTCAAGGCGACGCCAGCGTCCGGTTGGACCTATGCCCATACGCTGGCGACCGGAAAGCCGCATGAGCTGAATGCGCCCTTCTCACTCGACCGCTTTGATCGCGGCGCAACCATTGATGA
>CAMAQU010000037.1 GCA_945860425.1 Sphingomonas paucimobilis | reverse complement strand
CGGTACCGCCGGCGCGGACGTCTTCCCTGCCCGCGCTTGGCCCGACTGCGGAAGAAGTGATTGCCGCCCGCCCCAAGCTGCTGCTGACCGGCAATTTGGCAAGCGGCGGCACCAATGCCGCGATCCAGAAAGCGGGCATCAAAATGCGCGCCTTTGGCGTTCCTGCAACTGTTGCTGAAAGCATGGCACAAGTCATTGATATTGCAGATTCAATTGACCGAGATGAAGCAGGAAAAGCTTTGGCCCAGCGGATCGAAATCGCCGCCCTTCCGACCCATATCAGCGGCAAGGCAAAGTCAGCGATCATCTGGCAATCGGGCGGCTTTGTACCCGGCAAGGGGACGTTGCAGGATGAATTGCTAGCGCGCGCGGGCTTCACCAATGCCAGCGCGGCCTATGGCCTGAAGCAATGGGATATCCTGCCCGTTGAAACGCTGCTGCGTCGCCCGCCGGATGTCATCTTCATGCCGGACAGCGCGACCGGCGAAGAGGGTAAAGCCCTTGCCGTGCGACAAAAACTATTGCGCCATCTGGGCAAGGCAACGCGCATTATGCCCTTTCCAGACAAGTTGCTCTTTTGCGGCGGCCCCACAATCATTGAGGCGATGCAGCGAATGAAGGCAGCCGCATGAGCATGCGTCGCCCCGCCCTCATCGCGCTGCTGGTGCTCGCATTCATGCTCTCGCTGATGGCGGGCAAGGTCTGGATCGCCCCTGTGGACTGGTTTTCGGCAACCCCCGGCGGCTGGATCATGGCCGAACTGCGCCTGCCCCGCGCCCTATTGGGCCTTTTGGTCGGCGGGGTGCTCGGCCTGTCGGGAGCGGTCCTGCAGGGCTATTTGCGCAATCCGCTTGCCGACCCGACAGTGGTCGGCGTGTCGTCGAGCGCCGCCTTGGGCGGGGTTATTGCTATCTTGCTCGGCATTTCAGGCCTTGGGCTGTTTGGCTTTGCCATGACGGGCGCGGCGGCCAGTGTGCTGCTGTTGCTCGCCCTTTCTGGTCGGGAGGGTGGCCCCCTCGCCTTCATTCTGGCCGGAATGGTGCTGGCCACCCTCTCCGGCGCGTTGACAGCCCTGCTAATCAGCCTTGCGCCCAACCCCTTTGCAACGAGCGAGATCATCGCTTGGCTCATGGGTGCGTTGACGGACAGAACGATGGATGATGTGCTTCACGCCACGCCCTTCATGGTTCTAGGGGCGCTGGGCCTGCTCTCTACGGGCCGAGCGCTTGATGCCCTAACCTTGGGCGAAGATGCGGCACGAAGTCTGGGCATTAACATGACACGGCTTCAGCTTCAGGTCGCATTGGGGACCGGGCTTGCCGTGGGGGCCTCCGTTGCGGTCACGGGTGTTGTTGGCTTTGTTGGGCTCATCGTGCCGCATATCATGCGGCGCTGGGCGGGCGAGCGCCCCTCCCGCCTGCTCATCCCCTCTGCTATTGGCGGCGCAATCCTGACACTCGCGGCGGATAGCGCGGTGCGCCTCATCCCCGGCGTGGGCGAAGTTCGGCTGGGCATTGCCATGTCAGCCATTGGCGCGCCCTTTTTCCTCCTCCTGCTCGCAAAGCTGCGCAAGGGGGCGGCATGATCCAGCTTGAGACGCTTTCAGTGCATCTGGGGCAGCGCCTTGTGGTGGATGATCTGTCGCTCACGCTTCATCGCGGTCGCGTGACCGTGATCATCGGCCCCAATGGCGCGGGCAAAACCAGCCTGCTGCGCGCCCTTGCCTGTCTGGTGCGTCCTAGCAGCGGCAAAATCTTGCTCGATGGCGATACCCTGTCCGACTTGAAGGCGGAGGATCGCGCCCGTCGGATCGGCTATTTGCCGCAAAATGGGGTCCCCGCTTGGGCCGTGACGGTGCGGGATATGGTGGCGCTTGGTCGCATTCCCCATATCGGCCGCTTTGCCGCCCCAAATGTGCAAGATGACGCAGCCGTCGAAACGGCGATGGCCGATGCCGATATTCTGCATCTGGCGGACCGACGCGTGGACAGCCTATCGGGCGGAGAACGTGCCCGGGCCAAGTTCGCCCGGATATTGGCGGGAGAAAGCGATTGGATTCTGGCGGACGAACCGCTTGCCAATCTGGACCCACCGCACCAGCGCGACACCCTTCGCCTCCTGAAGCAAGCAGCGCAAAGCGGCAAAGGCGTGGTCGTCGTTCTTCATCAACTCAATGCGGCGGCACGTCTGGCGGATGATCTGCTTCTTCTCAAACAGGGGCGGGTCTGTGGCTTTGGGCCGTGCTCCGAGGTTTTGACTTCAGAGGCGCTGATGGCGACCTTCGGCATGGCGATGGAAATTGTTAATCTGGACGGACGGACTGCAATTCTGCCGCGCTAAGTCCCTCCCTTGCCGATAAGCGCGTGTCCGCCTAGAGGCTCGGCCATGACGTATGCGATGCCCTTAAAGCTGTTCAACAGCCTGACCCGCCAGCTCGAGGCGTTTCAGGCCGTTCACCCGGGGGAAGCGCGCGTCTATACCTGCGGGCCGACCGTCTATAATTTCCAGCATATCGGCAATATGCGCGCCTATATCTTTGCAGACACGCTGGGCCGGGCGCTGAGCTTCAAAGGCTATCAGCTGCGCCATGTCATCAACATTACCGATGTCGGCCATCTCACCTCCGATGCCGATGCCGGGGATGATAAGATGGAAAAAGCCGCCGCCCAGCAGGGCAGAACAGCTTGGGACATCGCGAAATTTTATGCCGACGCCTATTGGGCGGATATTGAGCGGCTGAACATTCGCCAGCCCTATCAATGGTCCATCGCGACGGACTATGTCCCCCGTATGATCGACTTTGCAAAGTCGATTGCCGACCAGCATTGCTATGAGCTGCCGTCCGGCCTCTATTTCGACACCTCCACCGTCGCCGATTATGGACGCCTTGCGCGGACGACGACGGAAGACGGCGAAGGACGGATCGACAGCGTTGATGGCAAACGTCAGGCGGCTGATTTTGCAATTTGGCGCAAAACGCCAGACGGCGAAACGCGCCAAATGGAATGGGACAGCCCCTGGGGACGCGGTGCGCCGGGATGGCATTTGGAATGCTCGGTCATGTCCGAAGCTTTGCTCGGCCTGCCTTTCGATATCCACACCGGCGGGATCGACCATCGGGAGATCCACCACCCGAACGAAATTGCCCAAAATCAGGCCTTCACAAACTGCGGTGCCCTTTCCTGCTCAGAAAATTCTGGCGCGCGTATCTGGATGCACAATAACTTCCTGATCGATCGCGGCGGGAAGATGAGCAAATCGACGGGGGATTTTCTGCGGCTGCAAGTGTTGGTCGATCGTGGATTTCACCCCCTCACCTATCGCTTGCTCTGTCTGCAGGCCCATTATCGCAGTGAGTTGGAGTTCAGCTTTGACAATTTGGCGGCCGCCGCCACGCGGTTAAAGCGTCTCGTTATGGCGGTTACTCAAGTCCGGACGCAGGCCAGCCCGGCAGAGACGGTGGCGCACCCGCGCCTGATAGAGCTCATCGAGCAATTCGATGCTGCTGTGTCCGAGGATCTCAATACGGCGGTGGGCCTCACTCTGCTGGAAGAGGCAGCGTCCATGAAGAAGGTCGATGCCGCCGAAAAGCTGACAGTGATTGCACGCATGGATGCGGTGCTTGGCCTTAATCTATTGAGCATCAACCGCACCGACCTGCGCGTGCAGCCGACCAATGCGCAGATCACGGCCGAAGAGATTGATCATGACCTCACCCGCCGCAAAGAAGCCCGCGCTGCAAAGGATTTCGCCACGTCCGATGCCATTCGCGATGCCCTGCTTACCAAGGGAGTTGAAGTGATGGACGGTGATCCGCTCGGCTGGGATTGGAAGATCGACATTTAGGCTCGATATTTGCCGATGCGACAGATCAAAATCGCGCGGCAGACGGCTTGCCAACCCGACCATTGGCTCTAATCTAGTTGCATGATGCAATCCATTTCTTGGCTCATTCTCGCGCTGATTCACCTCCTCCCCGCGCTCGCCTTTTTTCGACCGGCCGCACTCAACAAGCTCTATTCTATCGAGCAGGATAATCCGCTGCTCCTCTTGATCCGGCATCGCGCGGCTTTGTTTCTGGCCGTGTTCATTGCCTGTCTCTGGGCTGTTTTGAGGCCAGAGGCCCGACAATTGGCCGCGATCGTCACCGCAACATCGATGCTGGGATTTCTGTGGCTCTATTGGCGCGCTGGCGCTCCTAAATCGCTTCGCACCATTGCCCTTGTCGACATAATCGGCCTACCGTTCTTGGCCTTTGCCGTTTTTGGAGCTTTCTGATCATCATGACCATTGCCGTAATGTCCGCACTTGTCCGGCCGCTCATCGAGACGCAATTGCCGCCAGATCTGGATGTCCGTTGGTTCATGACCAAAGAGGAAGCGATGGCGCTTGCGCCGATTGCCGACATTGGCTGGTTCGACATGTATGATAAAAATGACATGGCCGAAACGATCAGTGCTGCGACCAACCTAAAATGGCTGAATTCCATTTATGCGGGCGTTGATGGCATGCCCATCCCGCAGCTGCGGGACCGTGGTGTGATGGTGACGAATGGCGCGGGGATTAACGCAATTACCATCGCCGAATATGTTGTCATGGGCATGCTGACGATGGCCAAGGGCTATCGCGATGTTGTGCACGCCCAAGGCCGCCACGACTGGCTTCAGGATTCGCCCGGAAAGATTGAGCTCTTCGGCTCAAAGGCGCTTCTTTTGGGCTATGGCGCCATCGGCAAACTGATTGAGGAGCGGTTGAACGCCTTTCAGGTCGATATGACCATCGTGCGCCGGTCGGCTGCACCCAATACGCTTGGGCCCGACCAATGGCGCGACAAGCTGGGCGAGTTTGATTGGATCATTCTGGCGGTTCCTGCAACGGCCGAGACCGATGGCATGATTGGCAAAACCGAATTGGCCGCAATGAAACCCACGGCGCGTATTGTGAACATCGCGCGTGGGTCTGTCATCGATCAGGATGCGCTGGTTACAGCCTTGAAAAGCCGCCAGATCGCCGAGGCTTTTTTGGATGTGACAACACCAGAGCCATTGCCTGCCGAAAACCCCCTTTGGGATTTGCCGAACGCGCATGTCACAATGCATTTGTCCGGCCGGGCGCAGGACAAGATGTTTGTTCGCGCGGCCCAACGCTTCCTTGAGAATTTGGCCCGGTATCGCGCCGGTGACGCCCTCACGCCGCTCGTCAATCTGGATTTGGGATATTAATCATGACGCCTGCTGACATGTCGAAAAAATGGCACGCTGTTGCGCTTTCAAGCGACGAGAACGCCATTTCTGCCCTGCTGCATGAGGATGCGGTGTTTGAAAGTCCGGTTGTCCACACGCCACAACGGGGCAAGCCGATCACGGTCAAATATCTTGCCAGCGCAGGTAAGGTCTTCAGCAATGCGGGCTTTCATTATGTCGGTGAATGGGAAGGCAAGAATAGCCTGATCCTTGAATTTAATGCCGAGATTAATGGCATTAAAATCGATGGCATCGACATGATCACATGGAATGACGATGGGCTGATCACCAATTTCAAGGTCATGGTGCGTCCGCTTAAGGCCATGAATATGCTCCACCAGAAAATGGGTGAGATATTGGCAGCAGCCGCGTCATGATGCGCTGGCATAAATATGTCATACTTGGCGCTTAGGCTGGGTTTATGCCGTTTCAGACCATAGTCACTTCTCCGACAGAGATTTTGGATTTGCTGGACGTTCCCGCATTGCTGCTGAGCAATGATCGGGTCGCGCATGCCAACCAAGCTGCACTCACAATGTTTGGCCGCCATATTGAAGGGCAGGATGTACGCATTGCCTTGCGCCATCCCGATGCCATCGAGCTTTTGACGTCCGATCGGAATGACAATGTCCGGGTATCAGGCCTCTCGACCAATGGCAGCCTTTGGCAAATCGATTGCAACACACTGGCGGGCGGAACCCGGCTTGTCACCCTGACTGACCTGTCTGTTCAGGAAAGCGTCGCGCGCGCGCACGCCGATTTTGTGGCGAATGCCAGCCACGAATTGCGAACACCCCTTGCTGGCATTCTTGGATATGTCGAAACCCTGAAGGACGCAAAGGCTGGCGATAACGAGGCAACTCGGCTTCGGTTTCTCGATATCATCGCAAAGGAAGCCAATCGGATGCAGGCGCTGGTCGAAGACCTGATGTCGCTCTCCCGAATTGAAGCGAGCAAGCATCAGTTGCCAACCGAGTCCGTCGATCTGATTGCCATCGCTCGACAAACTATTGGCGAGACCCTCTCGGCAGAGCGCATCCAGCTAGAGGCTAACATCAGTGAGGCCGAGATTTCCGGGGATGCAAGCCAGCTCGCTCAGGTCGTGCGCAATCTCATCGAAAATGCCCTGAAACATGGCGGGACCGATTTGCCCGTCATCGTCAATGTCGAGAAAGGCTCAACCGGTTGGATCAGCCTGTCGGTCATCGACAAGGGGGATGGGATTGCCCCGCAGCATATGCCCCGATTGACCGAGCGATTCTATCGGGCCGACCCCGGACGGAGCCGCCAAATTGGGGGAACAGGCCTCGGCCTTGCCATCGTCAAACACATTGTGGAACGGCACCGTGGTCGATTCGATATCGCGAGCAGACTTGGTCAGGGGACAACAGCAACTTGCATATTTCCGCCGTCCTGACTGGACGTCACTGATCTGTCATTTAAGCGTCATATTTCCAATTCGATTCGACAAGGAAGAACCTATCATGCGTTCAGTATCAATTTTGGCGTCACTTGCCGTTTCCACACTCGCACTCACAGCCTGTGGCGGCCAAAATGGGGGCACTGACAGCCGTGACTTTGTTCGTATTGTCGGCTCGTCGACCGTTTATCCATTCGCATCGGCTGTTGCAGAAGCGGCCGTAAAGTCGGCCGGCATTAAGTCCCCGGTGATTGAATCGACCGGGACGGGTGCAGGGGTCAAGCTGTTCTGCGCGGGCGTTGGTGTCGCGCACCCTGACATTGTCAATGCATCACGTCGAATGAAGAAATCCGAATATGAAGATTGCGCCAAAAATGGCGTGACCGACATTGTCGAAATCCAGGTCGGCCTTGATGGCATTGCTTTCGCGGAAGCGACAGGCGGCCCGGACATGAAGCTGACCCCGGCCGATGTGTATCAGGCGCTTGCGGCAACGCCGTTTGGAAAGCCGAACACCGCCAAAACTTGGGCCGATGTGAACCCAGCGCTCCCCGCCATTCCAATTAGCGTTTATGGCCCGCCTTCAACCTCTGGCACGCGCGACGCATTGGCCGAGCTGATCCTGACCAAGGGCTGCGATACCGACCCGGCGATGAAGGCGCTCAAAGACAGCGATAAGGACAAGCATAAGGACATCTGCACCAAGGTGCGCGAAGATGGTGCCTATGTTGATGCGGGCGAGAATGACAATCTGATCGTGCAGAAAATTTCGGCCAATCCGAAAGCGATTGGCATCTTCGGATTCTCCTTCCTTGAAGAAAATATGGACAAACTGAAGGGCATCCCGATGTCGGGTATTCAGCCGACCTATGCGACCGTGTCTGACTTCTCCTATCCCGGTGCGCGTCCGCTTTATATTTATGTCAAAGCTGCCCATCTGAAAGCCATTAAGGGGATCAAGGAATTTGCGGTCGAATTCTCTAAGGCCTGGGGCCCGGATGGCTCCCTCAAAAAGAAGGGCATGGTGATTGCGCCTGCGGATGTTCAAAAGGCCAATGCTGAAATCGCCTCGTCGATGAAGCTTATGGACGCGTCGCAGCTCAATTAATCCAAACCATATGTCTGCAACACTCCTCCTTTTCTTGGTCGCTGGGCTTGGCCTGATCGGCTGGTTTGTCGCCCGGGCAAAGGCGCAGGCACTTTATTCTGGCCGGGGATCGATGCATTCGCGCCCCGGCCATCATGGATGGCATTTGGCCCTTTGGGTCGCCCTTCCCGCTCTTCTTGGGATTGCCGCTTGGGGTTCAATATCTCCCAATTTGGTGCATTCGGCTATCCTAGCCGATCCAGCGGTCGCGTCTCTTCCGATGATGGATATGGAACGTAACGCGGTCCTATCAGAAGCCTATGCGATTGCCCAAAATCCCGACGCGCCTGTCTTTAACCCAGAGGCAGAAAAACTCGTCCCCGCCATTCGTGCTGCAAACCAAAAATTTGGGGCCATGGGCGCGGCATTGACCCTCATTCTTGCCTTTGCCGGGGGCGCATTTGGCTACACCCGTATCCGTGCAGATTTTCCAGCGCGCACCTATGTCGAACGCTTGGTGCTTGGGCTCCTACTGATTGCCTCGCTCCTCGCCATTTTTACGACCGTCGGCATCATTGCATCGCTTCTTTATGAAACGGGGATCTTCTTTTCCAAGGTAAATGCCTTTGAGGTCCTGACCGGACTGCACTGGAGCCCGGCCAATGGAAGCTTTGGTGCCGTCCCGCTTTTCTGGGGCACGATCTTTGTCGGTGCGATCATCGCGATGATCGTCGCCATCCCGCTTGGATTGATGAGCGCCATTTATCTAACCCAATATGCAAGCGCACAGATGCGCCGCATTCTGAAACCGCTGCTTGAGATTCTCGCGGGCATTCCCACGGTTGTGTATGGCTATTTCGCGGCTCTCACCGTCGCCCCAATGGTGCGGGATTTTGCGACCGCCATCGGCATTGCAAACCCATCCACCGAAAGTGCGCTTGCCGCCGGCCTTGTCATGGGCATCATGATTATTCCTTTTGTGTCCTCTATGGCCGATGACAGTATTGCGGCAGTGCCTCAGGCGATGCGCGATGGCTCGCTCGCCATGGGTGCGACAACTTCAGAAACGATCAAGCGCGTCATGATCCCGGCGGCCCTGCCCGGCATTGTGGCAGGCGTGATGCTGGCGATCAGCCGTGCCATTGGGGAAACCATGATTGTCGTGATGGCGGCGGGTGCTGCAGCCAATCTGTCTGCCAATCCATTCGCCAGCATGACAACAGTCACCTTCCAGATTGTGCAACTGCTGACGGGCGACCAAGAATTTGATAGCCCCAAGACGCTGTCTGCCTTTGCGCTGGGCCTTGTCCTCTTCGTTGTGACGCTCGCTCTCAACATTATCGCGCTGCGTGTCGTGAAACGCTTTAGGGAAGCATATGAGTAAGCCCGGCACCAATTGGCAGTCGCCCGATATGACACAACGCCTTGCCAAGCGTTACGCAGCGGAACGGCGCTTTAAGCGGCTCGGCGCCTTGGCCATCTTTGTCTCTCTGGCCTTTCTCGCCTTCTTGCTTGTATCCATGCTGGCCAAGGGCTTGGGCGGACTGGACCTGGCCTTTCTCACAGGCTCCGACTCAACCGAGGCGAGCACCGCCGGGGCCTGGGGCGCCGCCAAAGGCTCTTTGCTCACCATGTTGGTGACGATTGCACTGGCGCTTCCCATGGGCGTTCTGGCCGCAATTTATCTCGAAGAATTCGCCCCGAAGAACCGCTGGGTCGATTTGGTGGAAGTCTCGATCAATAATCTTGCGGCTGTGCCCTCAATTATCTTTGGCTTGTTGGGTCTGGCGGTGTTCATCAACACATTCAACTTGCCGCGATCGTCACCCTTGGTCGGGGGCATGACGCTTGCGCTTATGACCATGCCTGTGATTGTGATTGCGGGTCGAAATGCGATCAAGGCCGTTCCGCCTTCAATCCGCGACGCGGCGCTGGCCGTTGGCGCCAGCAAGATGCAGACCGTTTTCCACCATGTCCTTCCCCTTGCCCTGCCGGGCATTTTGACAGGGGCCATTATCGGCATGGCGCGTGCGCTGGGCGAAACAGCGCCCTTGTTGATGATTGGCATGCGCGCTTTTGTCTCCACCCCGGCAGCAGGCCTAACCGACCCGTCCAGCGTTCTGCCCATGCAGATTTTCCTCTGGTCAGACGAAGTCGACCGGGCCTTTGTTCAAAACACGTCTGCGGCTATCATCGTCTTGCTGGTGTTCCTGCTCGCGATGAATGGCCTTGCCATTTATCTTCGCAACAAATTCGAAACTCGTTGGTGATCCATGTCGACCGAAACAATTAAAATATCGGCCAAGAATGTGAACGTCTTTTATGGCGCGAAACAGGCCATCGACAATGTCTCGATCGACATTGCAACCGAGCATGTCACCGCATTTATCGGCCCGTCCGGATGCGGAAAATCGACCTTTTTGCGGGCGCTCAACCGCATGAACGACACTATTGCCGGATGCAGCGTCCAAGGGCAGATCATGCTTGATGGCGATGATATCTATGCCGGCGGGATGGATGTTGTGCAGCTGCGCGCGCGGGTTGGCATGGTGTTTCAAAAGCCCAACCCTTTCCCCAAATCCATTTATGAAAATGTGGCCTATGGCCCGCGCATTCACGGCCTTGCTGCAACCAAGGCAGATATAGATGCCATTGTCGAAAAATCGCTGCGCCGGGCCGGCCTTTGGGATGAAGTTAAGGATCGCCTGACCGATGCCGGCACGGCCCTTTCAGGCGGGCAGCAGCAGCGCCTCTGCATTGCGCGCGCCATTGCCGTCAGCCCGGAAGTCATCCTGATGGATGAACCCTGTTCTGCGCTGGATCCAATTGCTACTGCCCGCATTGAGGAATTAATTGACGAACTGCGCGGTCGTTACGCCATTGTGATCGTTACCCACTCTATGCAGCAGGCCGCCCGTGTATCGCAGCGCACAGCCTTTTTCCATCTGGGCGCTATGGTTGAATATGGCTCCACATCCGACATCTTCACCAACCCCAAGGAAGTGCGGACGAAGGACTATATCACCGGACGTTATGGTTAAGGATCGCAGACATGGTTGAGCATACCGTCAAAGCCTTTGATGATGAAATCGGCGCCCTGCGGGGCCTCATTGCTGAGATGGGTGGACTTGCCGAAGTTGCCATCGCCCAATCGGTTGAGGCTTTGGTCAGGCGCGATAATGACTTAGCGGCCCAAGTTATCGCAAACGATGCCCGTCTTGATGCGTTAGAGGTCGAGGTTGATCGGCTCGCCGTGCGGATCATTGCCCTGCGTGCCCCCATGGCGGACGATCTGCGCGACGTGATCTCGGCCCTTAAAATCTCCGGCATCATTGAACGCATTGGCGACTATGCCAAAAACATTGCCAAGCGTGTGGGCGAAGTTG
>CAMAQU010000036.1 GCA_945860425.1 Sphingomonas paucimobilis | reverse complement strand
CCAGGGCTGGTGGCCTTACGATCCCAAAGCTCCTTGAAAGACGCGCCCATTTCAAAGGCGGTGGCCAGGCGGTGCTGCCGCTTTTCCAGCGAATCAAAGCCCTCAATATCGCCCAGAACATCCGACCAATGGGTCAGCTTGTGGCGCTCTTCCCAAGGGAAGTCGAACAGGATGGCGAGCATCTGCGTCGTCAATTCGATCGACAGCTTTTCCACCCAGTCAAAGGGCTGGCCAATGGGCAAGCTATCGAGCACGGCCGCCGTGCGCGCGACGGTGTCGGCGCGCATCCGCTCTACCTCTGTCGGGCCAAAAGCGGGGGCAACTGTGCGGCGCTGCGCCGTATGCTGCGGCGGGTCCATCGCGATGAACATGGGCATCGGGATGTCGCCCTCTTGCAGATGGTCGATGCCATCGCCGGCAACGGTAATGCCGCCATATTCCCAGCTGGAAGAAAAGACCTTCGGCAACGCCTCAATATGCTGGATCGCCTTGTAATTCGTCACCGACCAATAGGGGCCGAATTTCGATTCTGGGCAGAAGTAAATGGGAGATTTTTCACGCATCTGGCGGAAGGGCTCCTGCCAGACATCCTGCGTATACAGCTCTGCACGCGACACATCCCAGGGGTTTGCATCCTGAGCCGTTTCCTTGAGCACCGTTGCCATGACCGAACCTCTCTCTTTTTATGAGTCTTCGCGCCAATCTGCCACTGTTTACACTCGTGTCAATGACCTTTGGCGGTAGGTGCGACAAGCCGTTCTGAAATGCGCCAAGGTGAGGAGGTTGCGCACGCATTTCCTCTTGGTCCCCGGCGTGGTAGCAAGGCTCATGGCGCAAAAACCCGCACCCAAAACCCTAACGGCTGCTGCAATTAAGGACGAAGCGGCGCGGTTGGGATTCGCTGCCTGCGGGATTACCCATGCCGGGCATGATTTCAGCGCGCCTTTAAACGATTGGCTGGCCATCGGGGCGCATGGGGAGATGGCCTGGATGGCAGACCGGGCCACGCAGCGCGCCGCCCCCCAAGGGCTTTGGCCAGAGGCGCGATCGGCCATCATGTTGGGCATGAGCTATGCCCCCAACGTCAATCCGCTGGCGCTGGCCGAGTTTGGCGACCGCGGACGCATTTCGGTCTATGCGCAGGGTCAGGATTATCATGACATTGTGAAAAAGGCCTTGAAGGCGCTCGCGCGTTGGATGGTCGATCAATCGCCCTGCGCGCTCAAGGTGTTTGTGGATACAGCGCCCGTCATGGAAAAGCCGCTGGCGGGGGAGGCCGGGCTGGGGTGGCAGGGCAAGCACAGCAATCTTGTCAGCCGCGATCATGGCAGTTGGTTGTTCTTGGGGGCGATCTATACGACGCTCGATCTGCCGGCCGATCCGCCTGCAGCGGACGCGTGCGGCAGCTGTTCTGCCTGCCACAAAGCCTGCCCAACCGACGCGTTCATCGCGCCCTATCGGCTCGATGCGCGGCGGTGCATTTCCTACCTCACCATTGAGCATAAGGGGCCGATCCCGCAGGAGTTTCGGCGGGCGATTGGCAACCGCATTTACGGCTGTGATGATTGTCTGGCGGTGTGCCCGTGGAATAAATTTGCCGATGCCGCCGCCGCCAATCGGGCCTTTGCCCCGCGTGCAGAATTGGTGGCGCCGCGCCTCGCCGATCTTTTGGCGCTGGATGATGCGGCGTTCCGAACCGTGTTTTCCGGTTCTCCCATCAAGCGGATTGGGCGCGACCGGATGGTGCGTAATGCCGCGATTGCAGCAGGCAATAGCGGTGACCCCACCCTAATCCCCGTGCTTCAGAGCCTCATTAATGATGGATCAGACGTGGTGCGCGACGCCGCCCATTGGGCGCTTGAGGAGCTTAGCGCCGCCAGCGCAGCGCCGTGATGCAGCTGTTGCGCTCGGCATCGCGCCCGTCGGGCACGCGGGCCGCCGTATAGACAGCAATAGGCGTCTCGCCTTCGCCTTGCGGATAGAGATAAACATCGAAAATGCAGGATGTGTTGGCAAATTGCAGCTTGCGACCTGATCCTTCCCTTATGTCTTGCACCGGGGGACCGAGCAGAAGGATCAGGGCTGCGGCATCCTTGCCCATCACCTTGCCAAGCTCTCCTGCGGGTGCAGGTTGATCCTCAGCCGCCACCTGTGTCGGCGCCAGCAGCATCAAGGCTGCCCAGATTAAGAAAACTCCCCGCATGGCGGGCTGATTGGCGATGCGGCCGTCTCGCGTCAATCTTTGTCCGTGCCGGGTTGGCGCAATCGCCAGACCCGACGATTGGGGCCAATGTTGAACCGCCGTGTGATTGTATAGTCGATGGTGGTGAACAGAAAATAAGCGAGAAACCAGCGCAGGCTGCGGAACCGTCCCGACACGCGCTTAAGCCAATGCTGATCAATCTTCTGACATTGGGGCAGATGGGCTTGGGCCAAGGCGCGCATTTGATCTGCAAAGCCTGTATTGTCGATCCGCAGCATCACTTCGACATTTAAGAAGATGCTGCGCGTGTCATAATTGGCAGAGCCGATATAGACGATGCTGTCCGCAATCATCAGCTTCATGTGCAGGCGCGCGGGGCGATATTCGTAAATCTCCGCCCCCCCGCGCAATAGCCGCCCATAGCAATGACGCGCGGCCGCCACGGTTGTTGTATTGTCGGACCGGGCGGCGGTCACCAGCAACAGGCGGCCGCGCCGCGCCACGCGGGCCAGCCGCCGCAAAAAGGTGAAGTCGGGCGCGAAATAGGCCTGGATCATATCGACCTGCCGGGCCTGATCGAGATCGGCGCGCAACGCTCTGGCAAAGGGATTGAGCCGCTCAAACGGGCCGCCCATGCGCCAGCCAATGGGGCCATCTGTCGTGCTGCCCGCCGACAACAGGCGTTGCAAGGCGCGAATGCTCTGCTTGTCGCCGCGAATCCAGTCCAGCAGGGCATCGACATAGGCCGAAAGCGACGCAACTTTGGGTCCTGTCAGTGTCGCCATCAGGTCATGCCAATGGTCGCCCAATGGCCCATCCTGGTAATAGTCCGCCGCGATATTGGCGCCGCCGATCAGGGCTGTCTCGTCATCGGCGATCAGGATTTTCTGGTGATTGCGTAGCAGGTAACGCCTGCCCTTATTGGGAATGAAGCGGTCCACCCGCGCGCCTGCTTCACGCAAAGGGTGGAGAAAGCTGTCGGCAAGACCGCTACTGCCAAAGCCATCAATCACCAGCGCAACAGACACGCCGCGCGCACAGGCGTGCACCAAAGCATCGCGGACAAGGCGGCCGACCGCGTCATCAACATAAATGTAAAAGATAAGGCGCAGGCTCGTGCGCGCCGAGTCGATTGTATCAAGCAATGCCGCGAGGCGCGCGTCGCCTGAGATATGGATATCCAGCTGGTGATCGGCGATCTCCACCGATATTGGGTCAAAAGGGGACGGGGCGCTCACCCGGCCTAAATGGCCAAATTCTTGACAGAAGCGCAAGAGACTGTTAGTTAATCCTCTTTCCCGAATTGGTGAAGATTGGAGACGCTCGATGGCGCGCGTGACTGTTGAAGATTGTGTCGACAAGGTTTCGAACCGGTTTGACCTCGTGCTCGTGGCGGCCCAGCGGGCCCGCCAGATTTCGGGCGGTGCTGAACTTTTGCTGGACCGGGACCGGGATAAGAACCCCGTTGTTGCCCTGCGTGAAATCGCGGATGAGCTGGTTGTTCCGGCTGAACTTCAGGAAGCGATTGTCGGCGGCTTGCAGCGTGTCCGCATTGATGATGAAGTCGAATCGGATGAAATGACCTCGCTCTCCAGCGCGGCAGAGGCGCTCCGCTTGACCGCGGCGGCCCCGCCCCGGAACCAGAATCTGGGCGGCGATTACGACTGAGTCGTCGACCGCAGCTGACTAAGAAAAAGGCCCGGCGCGAAAGCGTGCGGGCCTTTTCTTTTGGTCTGGGCCTTAGGCCACAATGTGCAGTTTGGGCACTTCCAGCGGCGTAATTTCGTGCGTGTGCTTCCAGCTCAGATCCCCCAGCTGGAGCGCGCGTCCATCATGCGCTTGGATCACGATTTTGCGAATCGGCTGTCCATCCCTTTTGTCGACCAGAACAGGGGTGGAGGGAACGCCCGTTTCCCAAGTTTCCCCCCATTGGCGCAGGGCCAGCATGGCCGGAAGCAGGGCGGCCCCCTTTTCCGTAAGGCGGTATTCAATCTTGCGCCGATCTTCGGGCATAGGCTCGCGCGCCAAAATGCCGTGATCGACCAGCCGACCGAGGCGATTGGCCAGAATGTTGCGCGCAATGCCCAGCGTCGACTGAAATTCTTCAAAATGATGCAGGCCGTTAAACGCCGCGCGCAGAATCAGGAAAGACCAGCGTTCCCCCGTTGCTTCCAACGCTGCGGGCAGGCCGCAATCAATATTGGAGAGGTCTTCCCGCAAATCGCCCATTGAATTCAAACCTTTCACACCCATGTAACGCGCATCAGGCTAACCTGATTCTTGCGTGACATAAATTATTTTAAGTTTTTAGTTGCAACTTGCAATCTAATTATATAGGTATTGCTTCGCAACTTAAATAAAAGAAAGGACCTCCCCCATGCGTATCCTCATTGCTCTGGCTGCAATCGCCACCTCTGCCACCCTTTTTGCCGGTTCGGCGACCACCGCCTTTGCCAGCACCCCCGGCTATCGCTTGGTTCCTGAAACCGCCATTTCCGGCAACAGCGTTGTCGCCCGCGACGTTCTTTGGAAGCGCTCGGGCGATGCCTGGATCGCAACCAAGGCGACAAGCCGTGCAGAAATCGTCTGCTCTTCGGCGGCACGTGAAATTGGTAAGATTGCCAGTTTCGCGGCCAACGGCACCGACTTCACGTCGGACCAGCTGGCCAAGTGCAACGAAAAGGCACGCTAAGCCAAATCCTCCCGCCTGACGATATCCCCCCCTATCTCGGGCAAATTTGGGCAGCCGCGGACATCCTCCGCCGGCTGCCCTTTTTATGGGGTGGTGGGTTTAGCGCGCCAAAGCTTCTCCAGACAGGACCACATCGGCCTGCGCGTCAAAGGCGGCAAAGCGGGTGCGGACGCCATCTGGGATGGGTTTGGGTTTGTGTGTGTCCAGATCCACCAGAACATGCACTTCGCGGATTTCGGCGCGCAGGTCTTCGCCTTGGGATCCTGCGCCGCAAAGGTGCATGACGATGGTCATGGATGTGGTGCCGAACTTTTCAGTCTTGCACCAGATGTCGATCACCTCATCGGGCTTGATCGGCTTCCTGAACGCGACTTCGGCATGGGCGACGTGAAAATCCATCGGCCCTGCCCCGCCTGAATTGCGGAAATCCACATGCCGCCAATATTCAGTGATCCCCAGATCGGCATAATCGAGATAGCGCGCGTTGAAGACGACGTTCTGCGGATCCACTTCTGACCAGCGCACGCGAAATCGATGGCAAAATGCAAAGCCCCCTTGCGCCATGGGATTAGACGTCCTTCATCGCCGGGGTGTTGATCCCCATGCTTTGGAAATATTTGCGGATGTTGCGCGCGGCTTGGCGCAGGCGCTGTTCATTTTCGACCATGGCGATGCGGACATAGCCTTCGCCTTCTTCACCATAGCCCACACCCGCGGCCACCGCGACGCCCGCTTGCGTCAATAATTGCTTGGAAAATTCCAAACTGCCCAAATGCGCAAGCGCAGGGGGCAAGGGGGCCCATGCAAACATGGACGCGCGCGGCGATGGAATGTCCCAGCCGGCTTTGGCAAAGCTATCGACCAGCACATCACGGCGCTTGCGATAGAGTTCCCGATTGGCGGCCACAATATCTTGCGGGCCATTAAGTGCGGCAACGGCCGCTGCCTGAATGGGGGTGAAGGCCCCATAATCCAGATAGGATTTCACACGGGTGAGGGCGGCGATCAGCGTTTTATTGCCCACCGCAAAGCCGATGCGCCATCCGGCCATGGAATAGGTTTTGGACATGGAGGTAAACTCCACCGCTACATCCTTTGCGCCTTTGACTTGAAGGATGGAGGGGGTGGGCTGCCCATCATAATAAAGTTCTGAATAGGCAAGGTCCGACAAGACCCACAGGCCATGTTCCTTGGCAAAGGCGACCACCCGTTCATAAAAAGCGAGATCGACGACCTCGGCGGTCGGGTTTGACGGATAACCCATCACCAGCACCGACGGCTTTGGTACGGTGAAGCGCACGGCGCGTTCCAGCGATTCAAAATAGCGTTCATCCGGCGTGGTCGGCACGCTGCGAATCGTGGCGCCTGCAATGATGAAACCAAAGGTGTGAATCGGGTAGCTGGGGTTGGGCGCGAGCACGACATCGCCCGGCGCGGTGATCGCCTGCGCGAGATTCGCAAGGCCTTCTTTCGACCCCAAGGTCACCACAACTTCGCTATCGGGATCAAGATCGACGCCAAAACGGCGGCCATAATAATTGGCCTGCGCGCGCCGAAGACCCGGAATCCCTTTGGACGCGGAATAGCCATGCGCCTTTGGATCCCGCGCCACTTCGGCAAGTTTTTCAATAACATGCGCCGGGGGCGGCAAATCCGGATTGCCCATGCCCAGATCGATAATATCCTCACCTGCCGCACGTGCCGCTGCCCGCATCGCATTCACTTCGGCGATGACATAAGGGGGCAGGCGTTTCATGCGATAGAATTCGTCGGACATTGGTCGCTTTCGGCTAAAGGATTTTCGCGCTATGCCATTGCTTCGCTGCTGCCGCAACCAAGGCCCGACAGGACGTGATGATGACGACCGAGCCGACCGAACCTAAAAATGCCATCCCGGCCAATCCGCTGGCGGCATATCAGCAGATGCTGGATATGTGGGGCCAGATGCTGGCCCCGATTGCGGCCCTCAACCGCGATAAGGTCGACCCCAAGGATCGCCGCTTTCAGGGGGAAGACTGGAACCATCCGCTCTTTGACCTGATCCGTCAGGGCTATGGCATGGCGGCCGAGCAGATGATGTCGCTCGCCGAAGCCGCGCCCGCCGCCGATGCGCAGGATAAGGCCAAGCAAATCTTTGCCATGCGCGCCCTGGTCGATGCGATGAGCCCGGCCAATTCGCCGCTGACCAACCCGGTTGCGCTGCGCCGTGCGGTAGAGACCAATGGGGCGAGCCTGATGACCGGCTTTCAGCATCTGGCCGAGGATATTCAGCGCGGCCAGATGACCCATACAGATCCAAATGCATTTCGCCTTGGCGAGAATATTGCCACCACCCCGGGCAAGGTGGTGTTCCAGACCCGGCTGTTTCAGCTGATCCATTATGCGCCGACAACGCCCGATGTGCTGAAGACGCCGCTGGTGATTTTTCCGCCTTGGATTAACCGCTATTATATCCTCGATCTCACGCCGGAAAAAAGCTTCATCAAATGGTGCGTGGATCAGGGGATCAGCGTCTTCATCGTCTCTTGGAAGTCGGCGGATGCCAGCCTCGCCGATGTGATTTGGGATGATTATATCGCAGCCCAAATAGAGGCGGTGGATGTTGTGCGCGATCTGCTAAGCGTGCCATCCGTGCATAGCATCGGCTATTGCGTGGCGGGCACGACGCTTGCGGCGACCTTGGCCATTCTCGCGGCCAAGGGAGAAGCGGACAAGGTGCGATCCGCGACCTTCTTCACAGCGCAAGTGGATTTTGAAAAAGCAGGTGATCTGCTGAACTTCATTGATGATGCGCATATTTCCGCCATCGAGGCCTTGGCCAAAGACGGGGTGATGGACGGGCGCTATCTGGCCGCGACCTTTAACCTGTTGCGCGGCAATGACCTGATCTGGAGCACAGTCTCTAAAAATTATCTCATGGGGGAGGGCTATCCCGCCTTTGATCTGCTCCATTGGAATGGCGATGTCACCAATTTGCCCGCCAAATGGCATTTGAGCTATTTGTGCGATCTGTATCGCGACAATAAATTGTCTTACTCCGGCGCGCTCTCGGCACTGGGCGTGCCGATTGATCTGACCAAGGTGACAACACCCAGCTTCATTCAGGCGGGTCGGGAAGACCATATTGCCCCGGCACAAAGCGTGTGGAAGATGCACGATCTCTTCACCGGGCCGATCACCTTTTTGCTCGCAGGCTCAGGCCATATTGCCGGGGTGGTGAACCCGCCTTCGGCGCAGAAATATCAATATTGGACCAATGACGCCCCCGTTGCCTCCTTGGATGATTTTATCGCCGGGGCCAGCGAAACCAAGGGCAGCTGGTGGCCCTATTGGCTCGGCTGGATCAAGGAGCAAGACGCCAAGACAGTCCCCGCCAAGGGCGCGCGCATCCCCGGTAAGGGCAAGTTGAAGGCGCTGGAGGATGCGCCGGGCAGCTACGTTAAGACGCGCTGACGGCCTCTTCCGCCCGGCCCTTAAAGCCAGAGGCAATCACATACCATTCGGAAGAGCCTTTGCGGCTGGCCGGCGGCTTTGCGTGTTTGACCGAGGTGAAGTTGCGCTTGAGCGCGGCGACGAGATCATTATCCGCGCCGCCAGCCAGCACCTTGGCGACAAAATGACCGCCGGGCCGCAGCACTTGGCAGGCAAAGTCCAGCCCGGCCTCTACCAGCCCCATGGTGCGCAGATGGTCGGTCTGGGGATGGCCAACGGTGTTGGCCGCCATGTCCGACAGGACAATATCCGCCGGGCCGTCGAGCGCCTCCATCAGCCAGTCTGGGGCCTCATCTGCCATAAAGTCCATTTGCGCGATGATGACACCTTCCAAAGGTTCCACAGGCAGCAAATCAATGCCGACCACATGCGCCTTGGGGCAGTTTTTGCGGACGACCTGCGCCCAGCCGCCCGGCGCGATGCCCAGATCGATCACCCGCTTTGCCCCTTTCAAAAAGCCAAAGCGTTCATCCAACTCCATCAGCTTATAGGCGGCCCGGCTGCGATAGCCCTCTGCCTTGGCGCGTTTGACATAAGGATCATTCAACTGACGTTCGAGCCAGCGGGTGGAGCCGACCTTGCGGCCCTTCGCCGTTTTGACGCGGGTGCGCCCTGCACTGCCACCCCGGCTCATGGTCTTTCTCCTGCCGCCATCAACTGGCGCAATATACCTTCGCGAATGCCGCGATCCGCAACGCCCACAATTTCTGCAGGCCAAAGATCAAAAATCGTTTCCAAAATCGCACAGCCCGCAACAACCAGATCCGCCCGTTCCGGCCCGATGCACGGTTCCTTCGCGCGATCCGGTACCGATTGGCTGGCGAGTTGCGCACAGATGCGGCGCATATCGGCCACATCGACGCGCAGTCCATCAATCAACCGCCGCTCATAATGCGGCAGGCCCAGATGCACACTGGCCAGCGTCGTCACCGTGCCGCTCGTCCCCAATAGACGCGGCGCGGGGCCAGCGGCCTGCGCCAATGTCTCGACAAAGGGGCCAAGGCTGTCGCGCACTTCGGCCCGCATTTGGGCATAGGCCGCACTGCGGGCGACCGGGTCTGCGCTGTCATGCGGCACGCTTTCACTCAAGGAGACAACGCCCCAAGGGATGGAGCGCCAATCCAGCGTCTGCGGCGCGCCGCTTTGCGTATCGACCAGCACCAGCTCGGTCGAACCGCCGCCAATGTCGAACACCAAGGCCGGGCTATCGCCTTCTTCCAGCAGAACATGGCAGCCCAGCACCGCCAGCCGCGCTTCTTCTTGGGCCGAAATAATGTCGAGCTTGATGCCCGTTTCCCGATAGACCCGATCAACAAATTCCGCGCCATTGGCGGCCCGCCGGCACGCCTCAGTCGCGACAGAACGCGCCATATAGACATTGCGGCGCACCAGCTTTTCGGCACAGACTGAGAGGGCAGACAAGGCCCGATCCATCGCCGCCGTGCTGATCGCGCCCGATTGCGCCAAGCCTTCGCCCAGCCGGACGATGCGGGAAAAGGCATCCACCACAATGAAGCGCGGGTCCTCTGGTCGGGCGATGAGCAAGCGGCAATTATTGGTGCCAAGGTCCAGCGCGGCATAGGTGCGCCGGGCCGGCGGCGGCGCACGCTTTGGGCCTGCGCGCGCGGGCTCTGCCGGCATGCGGCCGGCCCCTTGCGATTTCGTCCCCCTGTCCTGGCGTCGCACGCGCTCGGGGGCGGCAGAATCCACCATGGTCTTCAAACTCTTAACTTCTTCCGATCCGGAGAAATGCCCGGCGGTACTTGACGGTAAGCCTATCGCCCCAGCCCGCCTATCGCAAGCGCCGCGACGCATGGCCAAAGCCCCAGGGGACTCTTGTTGACAGAAGGGGGCCGAATTCCTATCTGCCCGGCCTTAGCGATGCCCCGTCGTCTAACGGTAAGACTACGGACTCTGACTCCGTCTATTGAGGTTCGAATCCTCACGGGGCATCCAGATTTCCTGACCCCTAATAATCCCGCCCCTTGTACCGCCATTGGGTGACGGCCTCGTCCCAGCTCGGGGGCGTGTCGGTTTCATAGCCATAGGTGCGGCCGGTCGCGATGGTGCGAAAGGCGCGGATGGCGTGGAGGTGGGCGCCGGATCGCATGAAGGCCAGCATATGGCTGCGGCTCTGCCACAGGGTCAGCGTATGTTGATAGCCCGCGATATTGCGGACGGAGACTTGGATCACCCCGTCGGCGCGCTGCGCCTGTCGGAAAGACCGGATGGCATGAAGCCAGAAACGGGGGAGGTGCCAAAGGCGTTTCACCTTCAGGCCAGTGACAGACACATACATGGCTTGCCCCTCCCCTATTTCTTGGGTGTGTTTTCCCGTTCAGCGGCGGCTCAGGTGAGCCGGGCGCGATAGCTGGCCAGCAGGGCCACGGTGAAGGCCTCTATCACAATGGGCGGAATGACTTCGGCCGGCGCACCATCGAGCGCAAGGCCGATCAGCCGCCCTGCCAAGGCCACGCTGACGAACAACAGGGCGGCCCCTGCCCAAGCGCGGCTTTCGCGCGTGGCGGCGATCAGCATGGCCAGCCCCATGCCGCCGAACAGCCCGGCAATATCGGCGCGCACTGTCGCCCGACCGACCAGACCACCGGCCAAATCATTTGTCATAAGGCCAATGGCGGGCAAAATCCGTTCCATCCCAAACCACAGGCCCAGCACCATGACGATGGACAACAGGCCCGACAGGCCAACCAACGCACGCAGCAATGTTTTCATAATCTCTCTCCCTCTCCCAAATTGGGGGGAGCCTATCGCAGCAAAGGCAGAGATGCAAAAATTTGGTGTTTGGGCAGTTTGTGGTGCGCCATGGGTGG
>CAMAQU010000035.1 GCA_945860425.1 Sphingomonas paucimobilis | reverse complement strand
TCGGGCGGGTTCTTGACCAGCAGCCATTGCCAAATGCCTGCTAGATGCTAGCTCTAGAGAGCTGACAGGGCGGGGGGTTTATCTGTGCGTATCATAATAGCAGGCTCAACGGGATTGGTTGGTCGTGCGCTTATCGACCAGCTGGCAATGCAGCCTCATGTCACCCAGATTGTGACCATTGGCCGCCGCCCGTCAGGGCAGAGCGGAGCCAAGGTTGAAGATCTTGTCGGTCCCGTCGCGCAATGGCCGACGATGATTGAAGGGCGCAATGTCGATGTAGCGATCTCCGCCCTTGGCACAACTTTGCGCGATGCCGGGTCACAAGACGCCTTTTACGCGCTGGATCATGATGCCGTTGTCTCCTTTGCGCGGGCGGCGCGGGCGGCGGGCGCGCGGCAGTTTCAGCTGGTCTCTTCAGTTGGGGCGCATGCCGCATCGCGCAACTTCTATTTGGGCACCAAGGGCAAGGTTGAAACAAGCCTTGCCAATGTCGGCTTTGACAGAATTGATATCTTGCGGCCGGGGTTGTTGCGGGGCAGCCGGTCTGGTCCGGTCCGCACTGGGGAACGGATTGGCATCGCTCTCAGTCCCCTCACAGATGTTCTGACCCCGGCGGTTCTGTCTCATTATCGATCCATTCCGGCTGCCTGTGTGGCATCGGCACTCGCTCGATTGGCGGGCGCGCCAGAGCCGGGGACATTCATCCACCAAAATGATGAGATGCGGGCCCACGCGCTGACGCAGACGCGTTAGGCTCTTCTTTCGGGACTGCTGGTTTTCGGAATGGCGCAACATGCGTCGATTTCGGAGTATTTTCACCGCGACTTTAAAGATCAATGTCGGTATTATACAATCGGTGCTGATCATGAAAAGGAATGGCGATGGAAATCGGGTCATTGCAGAGCAGCATCACAAGCGCGCCCGCTGTGGTCGTACTCTCCTCAGATTCGGTGTTGGCGCTAGAGGTCTATCGCCCACTTGCCGGGCTGTCGGCACGGGTGACGCACCACCCCCTTGGAGAACCACTCCGTCTTGCTGGACTGGCGGGTGCACCGGATTTGCTGGTGGTCGCGCTGTCGACTGAATGTGGCGCACTGGATTTTCTGGAACCCTTTATGGCACAGGCAATGGCGGTGCATTGCCCGGTCATTGTGTCGGCCCCCCTTGCCATTATTGATCAGATGCCCGCCAGCGTTTGGCAGGGGTGTCAGGCATTGCTGTCTGATCCGGACGAAGTTGATCTGGCCAGTGCTGCGGCCTTTGCCTTGAGCGCGCGCCCGGGACTTTTAAATGATGTGTCGCGTAATTTAGATGCAGAGCGGTTGCAGCGGTTGGCCGATGAGGTGGGGCGGATTGCGCGGACATTGGCAACCATGTCGGCCTCTGCGCAACTGCCCAATGGTGCTGTGGCCGATATGCGTCACCAGTTTTTTGCCGAGACGGAAAGCCTCATAGATATGCCGACCGCGCATGATGTGCGCGCCATGATCCGCCTGCGCCGCCTGCGTGACCGGTTTTTTGATAGCAGCCTGTTTGCCGACCCGGCTTGGGATATGTTGCTCGACCTGATGGCGGCCCGGCTGGAGCGGGTGCAGGTCGCCGTGTCGAGCCTGTGTATCGCGGCGCATGTGCCGCCGACAACGGCGTTACGCTGGATCAAGCTGATGACAGATAATGGCTTGTTTGAACGGGTGGCCGATCCCGGGGATGGCCGCCGGATCTTCATTCGGCTGTCTGATGCATCTGCGGCGCAAATGGCCCGGTTGCTTCAGGCGGTGCGGCCTGCGGGTGTCGCCATGGTTTGAACCAGCATTGTCCTTGACGTGACAGTAAAGCTGACAGATCACGGGTTCAAGGAGTGCCCAATGACCCTGATTGTAACCGAGAAAGAAGATGCAATTGCGATTGTGACGCTCAATCGCCCAGAGGCGATGAATGCTCTATCGGCTGATCTGCGGACAGAGTTGGCAGAAACATTGGTTCGGCTAGAGGCGGATGACGACGTCCGCGTGATCATTTTGACCGGGGCGGGGGAGCGTGCCTTCACCGCCGGTCTCGACCTGAAGGAATTAGGGGCCGATACCAGCAATCTGGGCGCGGCCAATGCGCAAGACCCGGCACGCAATCCGGTTAAGGCGGTGGAGGCCTGCTCCAAGCCGGTCATCGGTGCGATTAATGGGGTTGCCATTACCGGCGGGTTTGAACTTGCCTTGGCGTGTGACGTTCTGATTGCGTCCACCAATGCGCGCTTTGCGGACACCCATGCCCGGGTCGGCATTCTGCCCGGCTGGGGCTTGTCGCAAAAATTGTCACGTTTGATTGGGATTTATCGCGCGCGGGAATTGTCGTTCACGGGCAATTTCATAGACGCGC
The DNA here is from genome assembly GCA_945860425.1 of Sphingomonas paucimobilis. GTDB lineage: Bacteria > Pseudomonadota > Alphaproteobacteria > Sphingomonadales > Sphingomonadaceae > Aquisediminimonas > Aquisediminimonas paucimobilis_A. The sequence continues at coordinate 8,989 of CAMAQU010000035.1, read as the reverse complement.
AAACGGCTTGCGATTGGGGTTTGGTCAATCATGTCGTGGCGCCAGACGCATTGTTGAATGAAGCCAAGCGGATGGCAAAGGACATGGCCAGCATCGACCCATCGATGCTCGGCCAGTATAAGAATTTGATTAATCAAGGGTTTGAAGCAAGTTTTGGCGAGGGCCTTGCGCTGGAGGCGCAGGTTTCCAGTGCCGCCAATGGCCGTGTTTCGGCCGATGATGTTGAGGCGCGGAGGCGTACCGTTCTCAATCGTGGGCGCGCACAGGCGCAGTAATTGATTTTCAGGAGATAGATTATGGACAGCTTCCGGCCGGATTTGCTTGCAGGAAAAGTGGCCTTTGTCGCGGGCGGAACCAGCGGCATTAATTTGGGCATTGCCAAACGTCTTGCGCAATTGGGCGCGCATGTCGCGGTCTGTGGCCGAGACCCTGAAAAGGCACAAAATGCCGCGCGCGAAATTGGTAAAGGCGCGCTCGGCCTATCGGCAGATGTGCGGGATTATGGCGCTATCCGCGCCGCGATGGAGCATGTTGTCGATCGCTTTGGGAAAATGGACATTGTTGTATCAGGCGCGGCGGGCAATTTTCTGGCCCCGGTTTTGGGCATGTCGGCCAATGCCTTTCGCACGGTGGTCGATATTGATTTAAACGGCACATTTAATGTGTTCCGCGGCTGCCATGATCTATTGAACCGCCCCGGTGCGTCACTCATCGCGATTACGGCAGGTCAGGCAGTGAACGCCATGGCGATGCAGGCCCATGCTTGCGCTGCAAAGGCGGGGATTAATCAGCTGATCCGCGTCCTTGCGCTGGAATGGGGGCCAGAGGTGCGGGTCAATGGCATTTCGCCCGGGCCCATATCGGGGACGGAAGGCATGGCCCGGCTCGCCCCCGATTCATCGACCCGGCAGAAGCATTATGATCGGATTGCGATGAAGCGGTGGGGAGAGATTTCCGAGGTGGCGGACAGCGCCGTCTTTCTGTGTTCGCCCGCTGCATCCTATATCACAGGCATTATTTTGGATTGTGATGGTGGGTCGCAAATCGGCGATGCCTCCCGCTTGGATCTTGGCAAGGGGCTGGCCTGATCCGCCTTAGCTGCGGCTACTGCCCCGAATTTGAAGGTTGACCGGCACAATCTCGGTCAGCTGCGGGGCGTTGCTGATTGCTGCGATGACATTGTCGACCAGCATTTCGCCAGCCCGGCCAAGATCCTGTTCAATCGTGGTCAGGGTCGGATAGGCATATAGCCCCGCACGAATGCCATCAAAGCCAACCACGGCAACAGCGTTAGGAACGTTGACGCCCCGTTCCTGAAGCTTTTGCAGAGCGCCAATGGCAAACAGGTCGGTCACGGCAAAAATGCCGTCAAATGGGGTGCCCGCATTTAGCAATGCCGCAACAGCGGCCGCGCCCTGTTCCTCCTTCGTCTCGCCCTCGGGGATGCGCGCGATAATCGGCAAGCGGAAGAAACGGCCACAGACAATGCCGAGAGTGCGGTGGAGCAAAATGAAGGGGCTGCAGAAACGACGCTCAATCAAATTGGTGCCGATCTTGATCGCGCAGCTGAACGTGCCGAACAGGAGGCCAAGCTGGCGGCGGAGAAAACCAAGCAGGCGGCCAGCAAGGGCGCTGATAAGGTGGAGCGCGCCGCACAAGCCGCGCAGGAAGAGTTAAAGAAAGATAAGGAATAGGCGCGCGCTGTTCACCCCGCCGCACAGTTCGGCTAAAGCGAGGACATGAACAACGCCCGATTCCTGTCCGGCCAGCTGTTGCTGGCCATGCCCGGCATTGGCGACCCGCGGTTTGAACATGCGGTGATTGCCATGTGTTCTCATGATGAAGAGGGCGCACTCGGCATTGGCCTTGGGCATGTCATGGACGGCATCGGGTTGCACAAGCTTTTGAATCAGCTTGGTTTAGGCGTGGGCGTTGCGCCAGATGTTCCTGTGCATTTCGGTGGGCCTGTAGAGCCTGCACGCGGTTTTGTGCTTCATTCTACCGATTGGGCAGGCGAAGGAACGGTCCAGACTGCGGGCCTTTGGGGCCTGACCAGCACGCAAGATGTGTTGAAGGCTATTGCGGCGGGACGGGGCCCTGCCCGTTGGGTCGTGGCGCTTGGCTATGCCGGTTGGGGCAAGGGCCAGCTCGATGCCGAAATGAAGCGTCCTGGCTGGCACGTCGCCCCGGCAGACCCCAGCCTGATTTATGACGTGCCTGCCCAAGAGCGTTGGACGCGCGCCTTCCATGCGAGCGGCATTGATCCCCGGCTCTTGTCCAGCGCCAGCGGGACGGCCTAATCGGATCATATCCTAATCGGATCATATAAAGAAATCTTTATATTTGCATTGCCATTCCGCGCAGCAGCGGTTAGGGGCCGGTCATTCCATATAAATGCCGGAGAATTCCCGTGGCCCATGATTATGTTGTCGCCGACCTGAGCCTTGCCGATTTTGGCCGTAAAGAAATCCAGATTGCTGAAACCGAAATGCCGGGCCTGATGGCCCTTCGTGCCGAATATGGCGCGTCAAAGCCGCTCAAGGGTGCCCGTATTACAGGCTCCCTCCACATGACGATCCAGACTGCGGTTCTCATCGAAACGCTGGTTGATCTGGGTGCGGAAATCCGCTGGGCAACGTGCAATATCTATTCGACGCAGGATCACGCGGCGGCTGCCATTGCAGCGGCGGGCATCCCTGTTTTTGCCGTCAAGGGTGAAAGCTTGGCGGAATATTGGGATTATGTCGGCCGCATTTTCGATTGGGGCGATGAAACAACCAATTTGATTCTCGATGATGGCGGCGACGCGACGATGTTCGCGCTTTGGGGCGCGCGTGTGGAAGCAGGCGAACCCCTGTTTGAACCAAACAACGCCGAAGAAATTGAGTTTGTCCGTGCATTGAAGGACTTCCTGAAGCGCAAGCCGGGCTATCTCACCATGTCGGTCGCCCATATTAAGGGCGTGTCGGAAGAAACCACCACGGGCGTTCACCGGCTGTATCAGATTGCCAAGGACGGCAAGCTGCCTTTCCCGGCGATCAATGTGAATGACAGCGTCACCAAGTCGAAGTTCGACAATCTTTACGGCTGTAAAGAATCGCTGGTCGATGCCATCCGCCGCGCAACCGACGTCATGCTGGCCGGTAAGGTCGCCTGCGTTGCTGGCTTTGGCGATGTGGGCAAAGGCTCGGCCGCCTCTCTGCGTCAGGGCGGCGCCCGTGTGCTCGTGACCGAAATTGACCCCATTTGCGCGCTCCAAGCGGCGATGGAAGGCTATGAAGTCGTGACGATGGAAGACGCTGTTGAGCGTGCCGATATCTTCGTGACGGCAACGGGCAATGAAGACGTGATCACCGCCGAACATATGAAGGCGATGAAGCCGATGTCCATCGTCTGCAACATTGGCCATTTCGACAGCGAGATCCAGATTGCGGCACTCTCCAACTATAAGTGGGACGAAGTGAAGCCGGGTACCGATCTTGTCGAATTCCCAGATGGCAAGAAGATCATGATCCTTGCCAAGGGCCGTCTGGTCAATTTGGGCTGCGCGACGGGCCATCCGTCCTTCGTCATGTCCTCCTCCTTCACCAATCAGGTGCTGGCGCAGATTGAGCTGTTCACCAAGAACAGCCAATATGAGAACAAGGTTTATGTCCTGCCCAAGCATCTGGATGAAAAGGTGGCTGCACTTCACCTTGAAAAGCTGGGTGTGAAGCTGACCAAGCTCAATGAGCGCCAGGCGGCCTATATTGGCGTCACCGCGGAAGGGCCGTTCAAGCCAGAACATTATCGTTACTAATCTAGCCTGCTAACCCGGCGGTGTTTATCCGCCGTCTAAGCACTTAAGAGGTCCGGCATGATGCCGGGCCTCTTTGTTTTTTAGGGATGGTCACATTGACGCCTTTGGCCAGCCTTGCGGTTGGCCTCATCTTGGCACTGTGGCTTGTCGGATGCGGCTGGGCGCTGACCAAGGCTTTTGCCCTGTATCGCCGTGCGCCGCATACTCTTGCGCAGATCGATCGGGCAGGAGAGGCGGTCGCGAGCGATGCCGTTGATGCAGAGGATGCAAAGCGCGCACGGGCCGAATTTCGCCGCTTTGCCGAAACGCAGCGGGACACGCTGGATCGATTGTCCGCCGCAGTTGCCCAATTTGACGCAGACCATAGCCTGATTTTCTGCAATCTGCCGTTTCGTCAGATGTTCGCCATCAAGCCGGAATGGGTTGCGGAAAAACCCGATTTTGATCGTTTGCTGGACCGCATGCGAGAGACACGGCATCTCCCCGAAACACGCGATTTTCCGAAATGGAAGGCAGAGCTGCGGGCCTGTTTTCAGCGCCCCCGCGGTGCGATTGAAGACAATTGGGTCTTGCCCGCGGGGCAACATATTCGCCTGTTGGCACAACCTCTGCCCGATGGGGGCTTGCTGCTCATCTTTGAAGATCGAACAGAGCAGACAAAGCTGGCCAGCGCCCGGGACACCCTGTTGCGGGTCCGGCGTGCGACATTGGACAATTTGTTTGAAGCCATTGGCGTCTTTGAGGCCAGTGGTCGGCTGAGCAACTGGAATATCCGCCTTCGGGAGATTTGGGGGTTTGAAGAGGAGTTTCTGATCGGCCACCCGCGTGCAGACGTTTTGGCGCAGGCCATAACGCCCATGCTCGTTGTGGCTGCGGATGCAGCGGGGCTGGAAGACAGTTTTCGTGCCGCCACAATTGGCCGCCGTCGATCGGGTGCACGCTTAACCTTGAAGGATGGTCGCTGCATTGAATATGCGGCTGTCCCGCTTCCTGATGGGGCGGCGCTGTTCACCATGTTGGATATTACGGCCAGCCAGCAAATTGAGAAAATACTGCGCGACAGGGCGGAGACGCTGGAAGAGGCGGATCGCCTGAAAACCGCCTTTGTCGCGCATATGAGCTATGAGCTGCGGACCCCTTTAACTTCCATTCAGGGTTTTTCCGAAATGCTGCTGGATGGCCTTGCGGGCGAGATGAATGATCAGGTGCGCGACTATGTGTCGACCATCTATGCTGCCGCCTTAAGGCTGGGGTCGCCTGTCGACAATGTGTTGGACTTGACCCAGTCAGCAGCGGACGCGGTGCGGTTGAATCGGGCATCGGTGGATCTGCTGCCCCTGCTCAATGCGGCGATAGAGGAGCTTCGAGACGATGCTGCGGCGAAGAATTTGGTGCTTCTTGCCGATATTGATCCGGCGATAGGGTCCATCCTAGGCGACGCCCATCGGCTGCGCCGCGCCATCGACCATGTTTTGCAGAATGCTGTGGCCTATACCCCTGTGGGCGGGCGTGTTCTTCTTCATGCCTATGGCACAGATGACGGCACCGACATCATTATCTCAGACAACGGCCCGGGAATGAACCCGGCGGAGCAGGCGCGCGCGCTAGATCGGTTCAGCCGGGCCGGGCCAGATATGGCGCAGGAGGAAGATGGCTCTTTGGGCATTGGCCTTCCACTCGCCAAACAGCTGATTGAAAGCCATGGGGGCACTCTGCGCTTGATCTCAGAGGTCGGGGCGGGCACGACAGTCGAGATAGAGCTTCCCCGCAGATGATTGATACGCACCTTCTTCTTCCCGATGCACAGGCGACTGATGCTGCTGGCCGCGCGCTTGGGGGCGTATTGCGCGCGGGCGATGTGATTGCGCTGTCGGGTGATTTGGGGGCCGGCAAAACCAGCCTCGCGCGCGGCCTTTTGGCCGAGCTTGGCCTGATGGATGAAGCCCCCAGCCCCAGCTTTGCGCTGGTTATTCCCTATGCCCCGCCACAGGTGCGCCTGCCCGTTTGGCATGTCGATCTGTATCGGTTGAACGATCCAGCGGAAGCCGAAGAACTTGGGCTGGAGGATGCGCTGTTTGACGGGGCCTTGCTGATCGAATGGCCCGAACGGCTCAATTGGCTCTGGCCAGAAACGCTTGCTCTCCACATTTCGGTGTCCCCAGATGGCACACGCGGCTTGACAGCCAAGGTGCCGCCGTCATGGAAGGACAGATGGCCCTTATCATGACACCACCGCCGGGTGCCCGTGCATTTCTGGAAGCAGCAGGCTGGGGCAAGGCGGATATTCTGCCGCTGGCAGGCGATGCCTCGTTCCGTCGCTATTTCCGGATTGTCGATGAAGGTCGGCACGCTGTGCTGATGGATGCCCCGCCCCCGCATGAAGACCCGCGGCCGTTCATTCATGTTGCTGAATATCTGCGCGGCATTGGGTTGATGGCTCCCGCCATTTTGGCCCGCGATCTCGATCAAGGCCTTTTGCTGATCGAGGATTTTGGATCGGTGCGGATGCGCGAAACAGTGGATGCTGACCTGTCGCTGGAGGCAGAGATATATCGCGGCGTCGTGGATGTGTTGATCGAACTGCATCGCCATGCACCGCCCGCTGGGCTCAAGCCGCATGGGCTGGATCAATGGCTGGATGAGATTGGCCTCTTTACCGATTGGTATTGCCCCGAAGTTGGGCTTGAGGTGGATCGGGACAGCTTCTTGGCTGCATGGCGAGCGGTTTTGGAACCTGTGAACGCGCAGGGTCAAAGCGTCACCGAATTGCGCGATTATCACGCCGAAAACATCATGCTGCTCGATGGCAAGACAGGTCTTGAAGGCTTTGGTCTGTTGGATTTCCAAGACGCCCTGGTCGGCCATCCGGCCTATGATCTGGTGTCGATGCTGGAAGATGCGCGGCGCGATGTGTCGCCAGAGGTCGAAGCGCGCGAGCTCGCCCGTTATCAGGCAGAAACGGGCAAGGGCGCTGACTTTGAGCAGGCCTATTGGGCGCTTGGCGCACAGCGCAACATGCGGATTCTGGGGCTGTTCGTGCGCCTGTGGCGGCGAGATGGAAAGCCCCATTACACGCAATTCCAGCCGCGCATGTGGGGATTGTTTGAACGCAATTTGGCGCATCCCGCGCTCGCCCCGGTTCGCGCCTGGTTTGATGCCCATGTGCCGGCCGACAAGCGGGCGGCCTATTGGGCGGTCCCCAGAACATGACGCGGCTGGCCACCCCACCGCGCACCGCGATGGTGATGGCCGCAGGCCTTGGCACGCGCATGCGCCCGTTGACCGACACGTTGCCCAAGCCCTTGATCCCGGTCGCGGGCAAGCCGTTGCTCGACCATTGTCTTGATCGGCTGGAGGCGGCCGGCGTCGAAAAGGCTGTGGTCAATGTTCATTATCTTGCCGACGCGGTTGAGGCGCATGTGAAGGCCCGCCCGTCGGGCCTAGAGATCGCAGTCTCGGATGAGCGGGCGTTGCTGCTCGAAACGGGCGGCGGGCTGATGCATGCCAAGCACCTTATCGATGCCGATCCGTTCTTGTGCATCAACAGCGACAATATCTGGACGGATGGCAGCGCGGAGACCTTTCAGCTGATGGCGGGTCTTTGGGATGATGCGCACATGGATGCGCTGCTGCTGCTGATCCCACGCGAAAACGCCCATAATCACAATGGCGCGGGGGATTTTCGTATCGATCCGGCGGGCCGATTGGCGCGGCGGGGATCAGATGATAGCGCGCCTTATGTGTTCACGGGCATTCAGATGATGTCAAAACGGCTGTTGACCGATGCGCCAGATGGGCCATTTTCGACCAATATCTTCTGGTCGCGCGCCATAGAGGCGGGCCGGTGTTTCGGGGCCGTGCATGACGGCCTCTGGTTTGATGTCGGCACGCCGCCTGCCATTGCGGCGACAGAGGCGGTTCTCGCCCATGGCTGATCGGCGGGACCCTGCCGTCTATACCATTCCGCCCCATAGGGCCTTTGCCGATGCCCTTGTTTCCGGGATTTTGGCGCAGCATGGCGGTGATCCGCTGGCACTAGCGCGCGGGATCATCCTTGTGCCCAATAACCGTGCGGGGCAGGCCATTGCCCTTGCCTTTGTCCGCCGGGCAGAGGCCGGGCTGCTCATGCCCCGGCTGGTCCCAATTGGCGATCCGGAATTGGATGACCGAACGGGCCCCGCGCTCGATCCGCTAGAGGGGCCGCCCTTGCCCCCCGCCATTGATCCGCTGCGCCGCCAACTCATCTTTGCGCGCCTCTTGCAGGATCAGCGCGGCATGGATGCGGCAGAGGCGATGCGGCTCGCCGCCGATCTCGGCCATGTGCTCGATCAGCTTTTGATCGAGGAAAAGTCGGTCAAGGACTTACGCTCGGTTGAGCTTGCCGAAGGCCTGTCAGAGCATTGGGAAAATGCGCTAGAGCTTTTGACGCTGGTTCTAAGCTTATGGCCCGCCGAATTGGAAAAGCGCGGCGTGATTGATCTGGCGGACCGACGCAATCGCTTGCTCCACCGGGTGGCTGATCGTTGGCGCACCGCGCCGCCGCCGGGCTTTGTGATTGCAGCAGGCGTCAGCACGGGGGCCCCAGCGGTCACGACTTTGCTGAAGACCGTTGCGTTCATGCCCAAAGGGCAGGTCGTGCTGGCGGGCGTTGACCGCCATATGCCCGATGCCGAATGGGACGCGATTGGCGGGGAGGGCGGCCAGCCCCCAATTGAAACGCACCCGCAATTTCACATCCGCCAAATTCTTGATCGGATGGGGGTTGCTCGGGCTGAGGTGCGGCCTTGGCGCTATGGCAGCGATACGGATGCGGCCCCGGCGCGATCTCGCGCCATTTCCAACGCGCTGGCCCCGGCTCGCTTCACGGATAAGTGGGTGGACCTGAAAGCCTCTGAAAAGCAGCTGTCCGGCGTTCATGCAATTGAGGTGGCGACACCTGCCGATGAATCACAGGCCGTTGCGCTGACCATCAGGCACGCCCTTGGATCAGACGGCACGGTCGCGCTGGTGACGCCAGACCGGATGCTGGCGCGTCGTGTTTCGGCCCATTTGCGCCGATGGGGCATTGAGGCGGATGATTCAGCCGGTCGGCCCTTGTCCACCACGCCGCCCGGCATGTTGCTGTTGACGCTTGTGACCGCGGCGGTGGAGCAATTCTCGCCGGTGCCGCTCTTGGCGCTTTTGAAGCAT
>CAMAQU010000034.1 GCA_945860425.1 Sphingomonas paucimobilis | reverse complement strand
GCCCGCGATAGGCCCCATTGCCCAACATCGGCCGCGCGGACCAAAGCTGATCCAGCGACATATTGCCGTGCATAATGTCGCCACCCGCAAGCCCGAACATCCGCTCCAACCCTTTGGGAGAGAGGACTTGCTGGCCGAGAATTGAAGCGCGAAAGCCGGGGGCATAGGCTTCCACCGTATCGATGATCGTATCGGCGCCCTTGCCTTCTTCTGCATCCCAATCCCGCCCATCGGGCAGTTCAGGGGCAAATTGCTGACAAAAGAGCGAGGCGACATGCTGGCCGGGAGGGGCCAAGCTATCATCCACGGTGGAGGGGATGAGAATTTCCACAATCGGCTTTTTCGACCAGCCATAGGTTTTGGCATCGGTAAAGGCGCGATCCATATAGTCGAGCGTGGGCGCGATGATGATGCCCGATTGATGATGCTCGCCCGGTTCAGGCAGGCAGGTGAATTTGGGCAATTCGGACAAGGCGACATTCATCCGGAATGTGCCGGACCCTGCCTTAAACCCCTTCATCCGACGGCGGAATTCAGGGCTGAGATCGCTATCGTCAAACATGTGTTCATAGAGGATTTTCGGCCCGACATTGGAAATGACGCGATCGGCCATCACCTCTTCGCCGCTTTCCAGCCGGACACCGGCAACCTTGCCGCCATCCACAAGAACGCGATCCACCGGCGTCTCAAGACTAATCTCGACGCCCATAGCCGTCACAACACGGGCCATGGCCTGCGTAATCGCGCCCATACCGCCGACGCTATGGCCCCAAGAGCCTTTATTGCCATTCACTTCGCCAAAGACGTGGTGCAGCAGAACATAGGCAGAGCCGGGCGTGTCAGGCGATGCATAATTGCCAACCACCGCGTCAAAGCCAAAAGCCGCTTTCACCGCTTCGCTTTCAAACCAGCTATCGAGCAACGTGCGGGCGGACTTGGTGAACAAGTCCAGCACATCGCGCTGGCGCTCAATCGGCAAGCGCGCCAGACGGCGGCCCTGCAGCGCGCCATCAATCAGCATCTTCATGCCGCCGCCAACATTGGGCGGCGTCTTCATTGCCAAATCGCGCAGCACATCGGCCACGGCATCGAGCATGTCATAATAAGCGGGCAGGACGGCCGCATCCTTTGGTGAGAATCGTTCAAACTCTGCCTGTGTGCGCTCAAGCCCACCGCCGAGTTTCAAATAGCCGCCATCTTCCTGTGGCAAGAAGTTGGAGATGGGCCGTTCGATGACACGATAGCCCTCATCCTCTAGCTTCATATCGCGGATCACCTGCGGCTGAAGCAGGCTGACCGTGTAGCTCGCAACGGAGTTCCGGAAGCCGGGATGGAATTCCTCGGTAACGGCTGCGCCGCCGACGACTGCCCGGCGTTCGACTAGGCGCACCTTGAGGCCCGCACGGGCCAAGTAAAAGGCGCAGACAAGGCCGTTATGGCCAGCGCCGATGATGACGGCGTCATAGTGCTTGGTCATATCTATCTCTTTTCTGAACGCGCAGGGGCGTAGCTGGCAGGCGGCGTATTGCCGCACGCTTCGGGAATGAGGTGGCGCAGTTTGGACGCAAAGGCCCGCAAGCAGACTTCGCTGTCCCCCAAGGGGCCGGGCAGATAGCTTGTGCTTTCCATGCCCTGCTGAACGCGGGTGATCAAAACCGTATCCTCGGCATTGACCTGTCGGTTGATCCGCCAATTGAGATAGCGCGCCGCCTTCATTTCGCGCCGATCATCGGGCAGGCAATAGGCAATTTCCCGGATCATCGTCGTTGTGGCGGTCAGCGGAATAAACTGCATGAAATCCACCTGATCGGGATAAATATCAAAGGCGACATTGGGCCAGAGTTTGAAATAGAGCCAATGACGTTGACGGTCCTCCGGCAAATGATCGACACGGGGCAGCAGCGCCTGATACGCGCGCTCGGACGGATTGTTCGATGGCCGTTCGACCAGATCGCCCCACATGCGATCCACATGGGCGCAGGCTTCTACCCCATAAGAGCGGCCGAATAATCGCGTCAGCCCCGGATGGGCGACAGGGATATGAAGGCCATCCGAATAATTATCGGCGACGTTCTTCCAATTCACCGTGCGATGGCGCAGCGTGACGCGGCCAAAGGCTGTCATTTCTTCAAAGCGATAAGGCGCAACCATCGCCTCATAAGGGGCCATCATCTCTGCAACCGACGGGCCTTGGCTCTCAAGTCGGACGAAAATAAAGCCCCGCCATGTTTCGCACTCCACGGGGATAAGGCCCAGCTTGGACATGTCGAGGCTGGTATAGTCTGCCTTGCCCGGCACACCCGTCAGCCGACCATCTTTCTCATAGGCCCAGCCATGATAGGGGCAGACCAGCTTTTTCGCGCAGCCATAAGACCCATCAACAAGGCGTGAGGCGCGGTGGCGGCAAACATTGTGAAAGGCACGAACAGCACCATCATCGCCGCGAATGACAATGACATTTTCCCCCAGATACTCAAGGCCATGCCAATCGCCCGCTTTGGGAACATCACTGAGATGACATACAATTTGCCAGCTGGGACGGATCACCCGCTCCATCTCTACCTTGAAGAAATCGGGATCATGATAGACCCAGCCCGGCAGGCTCATGCCGTCGAGATCATCGGGTTGATTGGAATTCATAAATGCCGTCGCCATTGCACACCTCTGTTATACAGTTGTATAACAAGCCCATGACCCAGCCGCAAGCGCATGACAGCAGAGCCTCTTTTCACCGTGCCCCGGCTGATGAACGACGGCTGGAGCTGATCGCCGCCTGTGCCCGCACGCTGGCGCGCAAAGGGGCGCATGGAACGTCTGTGCGGGAAATTTGCGCAGAAGCGGGCGTCTCCCCCGGCCTGCTGCGCCATTATTTCGCGGGCATTGATGATCTTGTGGCGGAAACCTATCGCCAGACGGGGCAAAGGGTTCAGGCCGCCCTCGACACAGCCGTGGCACAGGCGCCGGACAATCCGCGCGCGCGCTTGCTCGCCTATCTGACCGCCAGCTTTGCTCCGACCATTGCCGATGGGGAGCTGCTGTCCACATGGCTGGCCTTTTGGAGCCTCAAGCGGACAGATGCCGCCATCGCCAAGCTGCACGATGAGATTTATGCCGAAAACAGGCGCGCGCTGGAACGGCTGCTTCAAGATTATGCGCCGGGGCAGGATCACCGACTAACCGCCGTTGCATTGACAGCCCTTGTTGACGGCCTCTGGCTGGAACTGAGCTTGGGCGATGCCCCCTTTGCCGCGCAGGAGGCGGGCCATCTTGCCGAACGCTGGTTGGATGGCCTGATCCGGTAAAAAGAAGAGGGATGCCAAGGCTGGCCTTTTGCCGGGCACATGATAATCTGATGAAAATCAAATATGAGGAGAGCCCCATGGCCACTGTCATGAAAACCGGAGCCGTCGCCAATGATGATCATGTTCGTGCGGCTGTGAGTGATGAGGAATGGGCGATCCGTGTTGATCTGGCGGCTGCCTATCGCTTGGTTGCACTTTATGGCTGGGATGACCTGATCTTCACCCATCTCTCCGCACGTGTGCCGGGGCCGGAGCATCATTTCCTGATCAATCCCTATGACATGATGTTTGAAGAAATTACGGCGTCCAGCCTGGTGAAGATTGATGTGGAGGGTCAGCCTGTTGTGCCGACCGCCCACCCGGTCAATCCGGCGGGCTTTACCATCCATTCCGCCATCCACATGGCGCGCGAAGATGCGCATGCCGTTATGCATTTGCACACGCCTGCGGGGCAGGCCGTGAGCGCCATGTCCGAAGGCCTATTGCCGCACACACAAACCGCGATGATCGCGCTGCATGACATTGCCTATCATGACTATGAAGGCATCGCGACCGACCTAGAGGAGCGCGAAAGACTGGTCGAGGATATGGGCCACAAGAACATGATGATCCTGCGCAATCACGGGACGCTTGCGGTTGGCCCGTCTGTCGCGGAATGTTTCTTGCGGCTCTATTTCCTCGAACGGGCCTGCGATGCGCAAGTCAAGATGCTGAGCGCCGGGCGCGATGGCCTGAACACCCCACCACAGGGCACGCCGCAAAAGGTGGAAAGCCAATCCTCTGGCCCCGGCATGGGCCTGATGGCGCGCGGTCTGGCCTGGCCCGCCTTGCTCCGCAAGCTGGACCGCATCGACAACAGCTACCGCGACTAAGGCACCGCGCTGTCATCAAGAATTCGTATAATATTCTTAAGTTGGGGGCGTGCAGGGTGGCCACCCCCTGCGCTCAAGCCAGGGGGGAGTTCCAGTTATGACACTCAAGATTAACCGTCGCGCTTTGATCGCCACGGCAGGCTTTGGCATTGGCGGTCTGTTGCTGCCGGGCGGGCAATTGGCAGCACAAGCGCTTTTGGGGCTGACGGGATTTACCCATAATGTCGCCTCTGGTGAGCCGGGCCCTGATTCCATGCTGCTCTGGACGCGCTATGTGAGCGCAACCGGAAGCCCATCCAAAGTGCGGGTCGAAGTGTCCGACACGCGGGACTTTGCAAAGATTGTCACTGGCGGTCAGATGATCACTGGCCCTTGGCGCGACCATACGGTCAAGATCACCGTTGATGGCTTGCAGCCCGGCAAATTTTATTGGTTCCGCTTCATCGCGCCCGATGGCAGCATCTCCCCCATTGGCCGCACAAAGACCCTGCCCGTCGGCAAGGCTGCCAAATTCAACATTGCCATCTTCTCCTGCTCCAATTTGGGCTTTGGAGAGTTTAATGCCTATGGCCACGCTGCCGCGCGCGACGACATTGATCTCGTGTTGCACATGGGCGATTATATTTATGAATATGGCCGGGGCGGTTACGACATCGGGGCCAAATTCTCCGCCCGGATTTTTCCGGCAGGCGAAATTCTGACGCTAGCGGATTATCGCCTGCGTTATGCCAGCTATCGCGCGGACCCGCAGTTGCAGGCGATGCATGCCAACTTCCCGTGCATTCCCACAACCGATGACCATGAAAGCGCCAATGACAGCTGGGAAGGCGGGGCGCAGAACCACACACCCGATGAAGGCGATTGGTCGGCCCGCCGCAATGCCGCGATGCAGGTCTGGCGCGAATGGTTGCCCGTTGGCGAGCAGCCTTGGAAGGCCTATGACTTTGGCGATCTCGGCAGCTATTTCCGCACGGATACCCGCCACTCAGCGCGCACAAAGCCCTATTGGGCCGGAGAAATGATGCGTGCGCCCGATCCCGCAAAGGCGCTTGCCGAATTCCGCGATGGGGCTTGGCGGGACCCTGCCTCCACCATGATGGGGACGGAACAGGAAAGCTGGCTCTTCCACCAATTTGCCCGCACGAAAGGCACTTGGGCCGTGCTCGGCACGGGCACCAATATGGGCTATAATTACACGCCCGAAGAAGCGCTCAACTGGTTCCCGTCAGACATGCAGGACTCCCGCAAGGGCTATGTGCGTCAGGGGATTGCTTCGGCCAAAGCAGGCCTGCCCTATAATTTGGACAATTGGGGTGGCTATCCGGTCGCCCGGAGCCGCGTCTTTTCCGCCGCGCAGAAACATGACCTCAACCTCGTCGTCGTCTCAGGCGACAGCCATAATGGCTGGGCGTTTGATTTGCCGCAGGATGGCCGCCCGGCAGGTGTTGAATTTGGTGGGCACAGCGTGAGCAGCCCGGGCATCGAATCCTCAACGGTGGGCACCGACCCAAGCCGCATCGCCCGCGATATTCTGGCCCGCAATAAGCAGGAACTGCGCTGGGTGGATACGTCCAACCGGGGCTATATGCACCTGTCGCTCACGCCCAAGGCGGCGACCAATGAATGGGTGTTTATGGACACCGTCCGCGATGTGTCTTTGAAGACAAAGCCAAGCCAGCGCATGACGGTTCGGCCCGGGCGCAAGATTTTGGAACCAGCATGATCCGACCCGCGCTCGCCTGCCTCGCCGCCCTATTCATGGGCATGCAGGCGCGTGCGGAGACGGTCTATGTGAAGGCCGGCAAACTTGTCGATGTCGAGGCGGGGCGCGTTCTGTCCAAAAGCTGCATCACCATTGTCGACAGCCGGATCACCGCCATTGGCCGCTGCGCCCGCCCTCCGGAAGGGGCGCGGGTCGTTGATTGGCAGCGTTACACCGTCCTGCCGGGCTTGATCGACCTGCACACGCATTTGGCCGATGTCGGCCAAGGCGCGGATATTGCAGAGCCGATCAAACGTGATGCCGCAGAGACGGCCTTTATCGGCGCGCGCAATGCCTATGATACGCTGATGGCCGGGTTCACCAGCGTGCGTGATGTGGGGAGCTTCCGGGCCTTTGGCGATGTCCGCCTGCGCGATGCGATTGATAAAGGGCTCGTCCCCGGCCCGCGCATGGCGGTCGTGGGAGCCTATATCACCATAGCCGGTGGTGGTGGCGAAATTAACGGACTGCCTGCGGGAACGGTACCGCCCGAAATGCGGGCTGGTGTATCCGGCACGCCTGCCGAAGCGACCCGAAATGCCGAAGCCTTGTTCAAAGGCGGGGCGGATTTCCTGAAACTCATTGCAACGGGTGCGGTGCTGGCGATCGGCACAGAGCCAGGCCAGCTGGAGTTAACCGAAGATCAGATGCGCGCCGCTGTCGCCGTCGCCAAGGCCCATGGCAGCTATGCGACCGCCCATGCCCATGGGGCCGAAGGCATAAAGGCCGCCATAAGAGCGGGGGTCCGCTCCATCGAACATGCCAGCCTGATTGATGAAGAGGGTCTGGCGTTGTCCAAGTCGAAGGGCGTCTGGCTGGTCATGGATGTGTTTAACGGCGATTATATTGATGAAGTCGGCACCCGCGAAGGCTGGCCGGCTGAATATCTGCGCAAAAACCGGGAAACCACCGATGTGCAGCGCCAAATGTTTCGTCGCGGGGTAGAGATGGGCGTGCCCATTGCCTTTGGCACGGACAGTGGCGTCTATCCCCATGGTCTGAATGCCCGGCAATTTGCCTATATGGTGCGCCATGGGATGACACCGATGCAGGCCATTCAATCCGCCACCCGCGATGCCGCCAAGGTCATGATGCGCGAAAAGGATGTTGGCGCCATTGCGGTAGGGCGCTTTGGGGATTTGGTTGCGGTGGAGGGGGATCCCTCCCGCGATATCCGCACGCTCGAACGCGTGAAGGGCGTGATCAAAGGCGGGCAATTGGTGCGCTGATTTAGCGCAGCAGCATATAAGCCGCGACCGCGCAGATCATGAGAGCAAAGACCGTGCGCGCAATCACCAAGCGGTTGGTAAGCCAATTGGATAGGGGTGCAGCGAACAGTGCACCCGCGCCGCCGCCCGTCACCAATGCGGCAAAAAGCGGCCAGTTTACTTGCCCATCCACAGCATAGGACAGGCTCGTTGCCCCGCCAAACAGACTGACCGAGACGAGCGACGAGGCGGCCGCATTGGACAAGGTCATGCCAGTCGACGCCATCAGGCCGGGGGCAATGAGAAAGCCGCCACCAATGCCGAAAAAGCCTGCAGCAAAGCCTGCCGCCAGCCCGACCGGGGCCAATTTCAAGACCATAAGCGGGGTGAGACGAACCGCAGGGTCCCCTTCCGAAGCGCGGGGAATGAGCATGGACAGAGCAATCGCAATCATTGCAATGGCAAACCATTGCAGCAGCAGCGCACCATCAACCTGCTTTGCAACAGACGCGCCCGCCAATGACCCCATCAGCCCAGCAAGTCCAAAAACAATGGCACAGGGCCATTTGACACGTCCCGCCCGCGCTTGAACCGCAAGGCCAGACAGGGCATTTACCGCAACCGCAGCGGCAGACGTGCCGATCGCCATATGCACATCGGTCAACCCGACAATGTAGATCAGCCACGGAGTCGCCAGCACCGACCCGCCCCCGCCAAAAAGCGTGAGCAAAATGCCAATGAGCGCGCCCCCGGCCGCCGCGAGAAGCAGCGTTTCTGTCATGGTTAGGCCGCCCGCAGTCGGCGGTTCCAAGGCGCCATCAATAAAAGGCGCGCCATACCACAAAAGCCAGTTGTCCCAGCAAAGACAAGGCCCGCCCCGACAAAGGCGGACAGGGCATAAAAGCCCGGAGCAACAAGGACACCCAAAAGGACACCCAAAACAACCAGACTGCCCGCCGCGATCTGCACCTGGCGCATCACATCAATGGGCATATTCTTATCGGTAACAAGGGGCAGGCCAGCCTTCATCCACCCGTCCAGACCACCCTCCAGCACATAGGCGGGGCCTTCGACGCGGGCCGCCAGCCGGTTACAGGCCCCGGCTGTCCGCATGCCAGACCGACAGGTGAAGATAACATCGGCATCTGGATGAACCGCCAGATGGGCGGCTTCCCATGTTGACAGTGGATGCGACACAGCGCCCGCCACATGGCTACGCGCAAATTCAGCAGGCTCTCGAATATCGACGAGAATGGCCCGGCCCTCAGACAGGCGTGATTGAACCTCGTCCGGCGTCAGGCGGTGAAGATCGTTACCCATGTTACAGGCTCCTCATGTCTGGGGGACAAAAAAGATCCGCCAGCGTTTCAAGCAATTGCAGGGCTGCGGGATCGATGATCCGATAAAAGATTGTCTGTCCTTCGCGGCGCGTGGCGACAATTCGATCCGCACGCAGCCGGGCAAGGTGTTGCGACAGGGCTGATTGCGACAGACCAAGGCGGCCCTGCAATGTGCCAACAGAGAGTTCCCCGCCAATCAGCTGGCACAGGATCATCAAGCGGCGCTCATTGGACAAAAGCCGCAGCAACGCCGCAGCGCGGCCCGCGCTCTCTTCAAATTGGGCGATGTTGAAACGGGCAAGGTCAAACATGCGATTTTTATATCGCTTGATTCTAAATTAGCAACTTCTAATATATATAACATAATTTGTTGGATGGAGATATTCCGATGCACCCCGAGGTTCAGGCGTTTTTCGATCCAGCGACCAATACGGTCAGCTATGTGGTGCATGATCCCGATACGCGGGCGGCCGCAATCATCGACCCAGTGCTGGATTTCATTCCGCGCACGGCCCGCATTTCAACCCAGTCCGCAGATGCCCTCTTGTCGGCCATTGCCGATCAGGGGCTGGACCTGCGCTATGTGCTGGAAACTCATGCCCATGCAGACCATCTGTCTGGTGCGCACCATATTCGGGAAAAGACGGGCGTGCCCGTCGTCATCGGCACACACATCACACAGGTTCAGGCCATATTTGCGCCGTTGTTTGAGGCGGACGATGTCACGCCCGATGGTGCGGCCTTTGATATTCTTCTCGCCGAAGGGGATAGCCTGCCGCTCGGCAATATGACGATCACAGCGCTGCACACGCCGGGCCATACACCGGCTTGCCTGACCTATGTGATCGGCGAAGCCGCCTTTGTGGGGGACACCCTGTTCATGCCAGATTATGGGACGGCGCGGGCCGACTTTCCGGGTGGGGACGCGCGGGCGCTCTACCGTTCCATCCAGCGCATTCTGGCTTTGCCTGCACACACCCGGATCTTTGTTGGCCATGATTATCCGCCTGCCGACCGGACTAAACCTGCTTGGGAAACGAGCATCGCGGCGCAGCGGGATCACAATGTCCATGTCAAATCCGGCATCAGCGAAGACGCCTTTGTGACGATGCGCGAGGCTCGAGATCAAACGCTGGAGGCCCCTTCGCTCATCCTCACCGCATTACAAGTGAATATCCGCGCCGGTCGATTGCCGCCCGCAGAGCCGGGACATAAGGTGCAGTTGAAACTTCCGGTTAACGCCATCTAAGTTTTGGCAGCTCTGCGCACGATAAAGAGTTGCATTCCCAAGCCGTCCGGGCATTCTGCGGCCATGACACGTCCGAAAATTTGCATCATCGGTGCCGGTTGTTCCGGCTTCACCACGGCCAAGCGGCTGCAAGATTATGGCATCCCCTTCGACATATTCGAAGCGTCGGACAATATTGGCGGCAATTGGTATTATAACAACCCGAACGGCATGTCCGCCTGTTACCAGAGCCTCCATATCGACACGTCAAAATGGCGATTGGCCTTTGAAGATTATCCGGTGCCTGCCGACTGGCCGGACTATCCGCACCACGCCCAATTGCTCCAATATTTCCATGACTATGTCGATCATTTCGATCTGCGGCGGCACATCCGGTTCAACACACGTGTCGACAAGGCAGAGCGGCAATCTGGTGGCGGCTGGACCATCACGCTCTCCACCGGAGAGGTGCGGCATTATGATGCGCTGGCAGTGTGCAATGGGCATCATTGGGCCGCGCACATTCCCCCTTATCCGGGTGATTTTGAAGGGCCGCAAATCCACTCCCATCACTATCGCAGTCCGTTTGAGCCGATAGATTGTGTTGGCAAACGGGTGCTGGTGGTCGGCATGGGCAATAGCGCGATGGACATTGCCTCTGAACTCTCTCAGCGGCCAATTGCGCAGAAGCTTTTTGTCTCGGCCCGGCGCGGGGTCTGGATTTTTCCAAAATATTATAAGGGCCAACCGCTCGACAAAAACCCAGCGCCCGCTTGGATGCCCAAATGGCTACGCCAGAAAATCGGGGAAAAGCTGATCAAAAATCTGGTCGGGCGGATGCGCGATTATGGCCTGCCCGAACCCGAAATTGGCCCCTTTGAAAGCCATGGCACGGTATCTGGCGAATTTCTGTTGCGGGCAGGATCAGGCGATATCTGCATGAAGCCGGGGATTGACCGGCTGGATGGGCAATATGTGGTCTTTACCGATGGCAGCCGCGAAGAGGTGGGCGCCATCATCTGGGCCACGGGCTATGACATTAAATTCCCCTTTTTCAACGACCCGGCGTTTCAGGCGGATGCCGACAATCGGCCACCCCCTTTGTTCAAGCGCATTATGAAGCCGGGCGTGCCCGATCTCTTTTACATGGGGCTGGCGCAACCGCTGCCCACGCTTGTCAATTTTGCCGAGCAGCAATCCAAGCTAGTCGCCGCCTATCTGGCGGGAGACTATGCGCCGCCACCAGAGGCGGAGATGCAGCGCATCATTGCAACGGATGAGGACTATTACACCGGCCAATATTATGCCGCCCGCCGCCACACGATTCAGCTCGATTTCGATCATTATCGCCGCGCGTTGAAGACGGAGTTGGCACGCGGAAAAAAACGGGCAGCCGCTTTCGGAAATGCCCTGCCCGTGCCAGCTCGAGACGTCGAACCCGCCTGATGCTGCCAAGATTATCTATGATCTTTGTCGGAGGACTGGTGTCTGCACCCTTGATGGCGCAGGCCGTCATTCCGCCGCCATCGGCCCAGCCGCAATGGCCAAGGCCCCTCATCTTATTGGGAGAAAGCAGCGGCGGGCGGCAAATTCTTGTCGATGTCAGCAGCCTGAAAACAGCGCCGCCCCTGCGCAGCCTGCGCGACTTTGCGGTGGCCCAAGTCTATGTCGAAATGCGTGGTCCGGGCACCAAAGGATCGGTGGAGCGGGTGCGC